>JAYVWD010000886.1:0-6600 GCA_043786345.1 Pseudomonadota bacterium | reverse complement strand
CCTCTTTTCCGGATCGGCGCCTGGCAACGCGACCTTAGGGAGTCTGCGCGCCGGCGATTTCCGGGGCAGAGGGTCGGACTATCAGGGGTTTCCGGATGTCTGGAGTCTCGTGCGGAACGTCGCCGAACGACAATTTCCGCTTGGGACCCGGACAAGAAGACTTTGGTCCGCCCCGCGAAAACGCCCGATTGGGCGCGCCACGGTCGGACCTTGGGTGCGCTTCCGAAGCCTCCTTTCAGTGGGCGACGCCCCCTTCGCCGCGCGGCGGGAGCACGATCACTTCGAGGCGCCGATTGCGCGCGCGGCCCTCGTCGGTGCTATTGCTGGCCATCGGTTTCTCGTCCCCCATGCCGGGCGGGTATCGCCCAACGGGTTCTCGGTGGCGTGCCGGCGGCTGCGGCGAGGCCGGATGCCGCTTCCCAGGCGCCGGTCCCGGGGGCGTCGAGCCCGAGCATCGCGCCGATGCCGGCGGGCAGCGCCGTCACCACCGCGCCGCGTTGTGAGCTCAGGAGGTCCGCGAGCGCCGAGGGCCGGAAGTCTTCGGCGGCGGCTTTCCGGGCGACGAGGCTCATCACGAACGGCGCGGCGAAGGTCAGGACCTTTCCCATGATGTCGCCCGGCAAGCCGGTGACCTGCGCCAGGCCCTGGGTGACCCCGCCGATCTTGTCGCCGAACAGGCTCGATAGGAGGCCTTGGACCTGGCTTGGCGCCTGACCCGAGCCGTCGAGCCCAGCCGGCACCGGGCTGTCGGTGGCGTCCGTACCCGAAGCCTTGTCGAAGCCGGGCGTCGCGGGGCCGATGGGACTGGCCTTCGACCTGTTCTCGCCCCAGGAAGACTGCGCGCCTTAACGGCGGCCTTGGCGCGGCGCGGCGCGCGGTCGACGGCTGATCGCGAGGGCCGGGCGTCGCCCGAGGGTCGGCGCATAAAATAGGAGCAGGCTCGCCGCGAGGAAGGCGACGCCGAACGTTCCATATTGTGCGAAGAGCGCGTCGAAGCCCGCCGAGAGCGGAGAGGCAAAAAAGTTCATCGCGTTGCTCCTGAGATGCAGACCCTAAAACATAAGTCGGCGAAAGGACGTGTCAAGACCGCCAAGGCGCCATTCCCGCACCTTTCTGGCGCACGCTTTCTTCAGTTCGCCCCGGGGTTTACGCCCGCGAGCGTACCAGACGCCGCCTTCGCGACGCACAAGTCGCGAGAACCCCGGCGAAAATCGGATAGAGGTAAGGTTCTTCCGCCGGTGCGCCGACTTATCTCTTGCCATGCGCACGACCAGAATCCAAAAACTCGCCCATGACCTCCCGGTAACGACCTACCTGGATTACCGCGACTACCTCGCCGCGGTCTATGAGCACGCCAAGGCGAATCTCAACCCCTACTCCTACCTGATCTTCGCCGAGGACCTCGGCTTCTCCGCGATCAACATGCTGCGCCTGGTGATCACGCGGAAGCGCGCGCTTTCGACCAAGTCGGCGCAGACGATCGTCAAGGCGCTCGGCCTCACGAAGTCCGACCGCAAGTACTTCCTGGCCCTCGTCGCGCACGCGCACGCGCGCGGCGCCGCTGGCCGTGACACGGCGTATCGCAAGATGCTCGAGGCCAAGCAGGACAGCATCGTCTCGTTCCAGGACCGGAACCAGATGGAGTACTACTCCGCCTGGTACCATCCGGTCGTCTACGAGATGCTGCGCCTCGAAGGCCTGAAGAAGGACCCGGGAAGCCTGGCGACCGCGCTCTACCCGTCGCTCAACGCGGAAAAGGTGCAGCGCTCGCTCGCGCTCCTGGAGTCGATCGGCCTCGTGACCATCGACCGCGCCAGCGGCGCGGCGCGGCGCCGCGAGAACAGCCCGATGCTGATGCCGACCGACGCGACGGCCGGGCACCTTTCCATCGGGAACTTCCACCTGGCGATGCTCGACGCCGCGAAAGAGGCGTTGCTCACGGTGCCGCAGGAAGAGCGCGACTTCAACGCGCTCACGGTCTGTCTGAGCGACGACGGATTCAAGCGGCTCAAGGCGCGGCTGCGCGCCGCGTGCGCCGAGGTGATGGCGCTCGAGAGCGCCGAGCCGAGCCGCAGCAAGGTGACGCAAGTCAACATCCAGATGTTCGCCCTGACGAAGGCCGACGGACGAGGGAAGCCATGAGAGCGCTGTCGATCGTGCTGCTGCTGAGCGCGTGCGGTACCTGGGTGCAAAACCCGAAGACCACGCCGACGCCGTCGTCGCCGACGCCGCCGCCCTCGAACACGACCGAAGTCCCGCCGCCCGGCGGGGGTACGACCGGGGGCCCGACGCCGCCGGGGACGCCCGTCCCCACGACGGCGCAGCTCGACCTGACCTTGAGTCCGAGCGCGACGCCGGCCGGAGCCGGGCTCGGGCTCGCGGGTCCCGCGTTCCACACCGGTCAGACGAGCGGCAGCGACCTCCGGAGCCTGCGCTACTTCCTGACCTCGATCACGATATGCAAGGACGCGGTGCTCTCCGGTAGCGCGTATAGCAACCTCACCGGGTGCATCGAGCTGTTCAACAACCCGCGCGGCCGGGACGGGCTCTACGACCGCATGGACCAGGTCGAGGCCGCGAAGCCCACTTACGACGCCGACTTCATCGACCTGATGAAGGGCATCCGGTTGTCGGCGCGGATCACCCGCGAAAACGCCGGCACGTACAAGTACGCGACGGTCGGCTGGATGAAGCCGATCCGCATGACGGCCCAGGCGAAGCTCAACGACCCCGCCAGCACCATCCTCTACACGCATGCGGGCGTCGTCCAGACGACCGTCGACCAAAGTGGCATCGCGCACCAGCAGACCGTGGTCGCGGGCATGGACGTCGGCCCGGCCACCGAGGCGATCTCGCTCCTCGAAAACGGCGGCAGCGTCTTCGCCTTCGGCCAACCCTTCACGATCAGCGCCGAGGACGTCGACGCGGGCGCCAAGTTCGGCCTCGACATGGTCTTCAACCCGGAGGGCATGGCCAAGGCCGCCGACTCGCCGTTCGCGCAGGCGACGCTCTTCGGCGCCGACGCCGACGGCAGGCTCACGGGTCACAGCCTGTCCGTCCCCGCGCTGTCGCTGATTCCCCTGATGCACAAGGCCGTGGACCGGGTGATGCGCGAGACCTACCTCATCCACTTCACGGCGGGCCTCACCGGGGTCGCCGAAGACGCGGGCGGCCAGCCGGTGCCGAGCACCGACCCCTTCGACGTGCGCCTCGAGGTCTATCACCTGGAAAGCGACCCCGACCGGGTCTACGCGGCCCACACCGAGATGCTCTATACGCCGAAGACCATGAATCCGCCGATGGGCGTGTCGAACGTCTTCAGCCTCGCGCAGGATCCGACGACCAAAGCCTACTCGTTCTTCTCGTGGCAGGGCCTCACGGCGCCGGCCCTGCTGTCGGACGTGAAGCGGCTCGCGGCGATCGGCGACGTGGGAACTGCGCAGATCCGGTGCGCGCAGAGCGGCGTCGCGATGTCCGATGCCGGCTGCTACGACGCGGGAACCAACAGCTACCACGTGATCCGCTTCGCCGTCGGCTACGAGCTCGTCGGCCGCGACGTCATCGTGACGCCCACCGGCGCCGACGTGCAGACCCTGGCGCCTGTCGCCGCGGAGTAGGCCCCGCAAAGACTGCCGCCGCGAGGCCCCGCCGACCACCGTCGGCGGGGCCTCGGCCGTCTGGCGCCCGCCGCGGCCCGGATGCGCCCTTTCCGGGCGTTTGGGTCGAACCTTTTACATCAATATAACAAATTGATTATATTGATGTTTATGCGAATTATTAACGCTTTTTACAGTCCGGGACGAACTCGTGTTTATGCAGCACTTGAGCGGCTGCAAACCACCAACGGACACGCAAAGGAAGAACCCATGAAAACGAACCTGATCATCGCCCTCGTGCTCGGAGCCAGCGCCTGCGGCCAAAAGGACAAGGCCGACCCCGCCGCGACGCCGGGGGCCGACGGCGGCCTGAGCGCCCCGGGCGCGACCGTCACGGCGGCGGCCACCGCGCCGTCGGCCGGCCTCCAGCTCTCCCTGATGCCCGCGAGCAAGGCCGCGGCGGCCGGCTTGAGCCTCACCGACCCGACCTCCCACACGGGCCAGGCGAGCGCCACCGAGATCAAGAGCCTCAAGTACTTCCTGACCGGCATCTCGATCTGCAAGAATGCGACGCTTTCCGGCAGCGGTTTCAGCGGCGCGTCGGATTGTATCAGCCTCTTTACGGGCAAGAAGATCTCCCAGGCGTTCTACCAGGCCTTCGACCGCGTCGAGGCCGCCAAGCCGGAATACGACGCGGACTACAGGGACCTGATGCAGGGCCTCAAGCTCGCGGCCAAAATCCGGAAGTCCGACGCCGGCAGCTACCGCTACGCCATCGTCAACTGGATGCAGCCGATCAAGGTGACGGCGGAGCTCAAGCTCAACGACGGCGCCGGCACCGTGATCTACTCGCACGCCGGCACCGACGTCAGCGTCACGGATCAGAACGGCCTCGCCCACCTCGATACGGTCGTCGCCGACATGACCGTCGGTCCGGCCACCGAGGCGATCACCTCGATCGGAAACGGCGGCAGCGTCTTCGCCTTCGGCGCGCCCCTGACCATCAGCGAAGCGGACGTCGACGCCGGCGCGCAGTTCGCGATCGACATGGTCTTCAACCCGGACGCCATGGTGAAAGGCGCCGACGCCCCCTTCGCCCAAGCCGTGTTCCACGGGATCGACGCCGGTGGCGCCCGCAACGGCCTGGCGATGTCCGTTCCCGCCCTCACGCTGATTCCCCTGGTGCATAAGGCGACCGAGCGCGTCGTCCGCGAGACTTACCTGGCGCATATGACCGCCGGCCAGGTCGGCATCGCCGGCGACGCCGACGCCCAACCGCTGCCGATCGCGAGCCCCTTCGACGTCCGCTTCGAGCTCTTTTACCTGAAAGACAGCGTCGAGACCGACCTCTCGGAGATGATCAACGGCGCCCACAGCGAGCTGCTCTATACGTCGGAAACCGTGGCCCCGCCCATGGGCGTGTCGAACGTCGTAAGTCTGGGCCGTGACCCGGTCACCAAGGCCTACTCCTTCTACTCGTGGCAGGGCCTCACCGCGCCGGCCCTCATCAGCGACCTGAGCCGCCTGGCGACGGTCGGCGACAAGGGCACGGCGCGCATGAACTGCGGCCAAAGCGGCATCGCGATGAGCGAGGGCGGCTGCTACTCCGCCGCGACGAACGCCTACCATGCGATCGGCTTCGACGTCGGCTACGAGCTGGTGTCCCGCGAGCTCCTTCGGACCGCGAACAGCGACGGGGTCGTGACGGTCGAAGCGGCGGACAGCCAAGACGGCTCCGGCTCCGGCTCGGGCTCCGAAGACGGCTCGGGCTCGCAAGGCGGCTCCGGCTCCAACTAAGTCCTGACCAAAAAAAGACTTCGTCTCCGTCCGCGCCGCCTCCGGCGCGGACCCTTGTTCCAGGGACCCGTATCTGCTTTGATCTGCGGGCTTGAACCTCGAGGGCGCCGGCTCAAAAAGGGCCCGTACCTCCCCGGCGCGCGCTTTTCCGCCGCCGACGTGCTGTGGGGAACGGCGCTCCGATGGATGACGGCCTTTAAGCTCGTGCCGGAGCTGGCGGTGATCTTGGCCTACGTCGAGCGCGTCGCGAAGCGCCCGGCGGTGGTGCGGGCGACGGCAAAAGAGGCCGAGCACGTGGCGGAGCAGGCGCAGGAGAACGCTGGAATTTCCTAAGGAATGATCTCGAGCAGCATGACCTTGACGCCGGCCTCGAGCGTTTGCCCGGCGCGCGGTGAGCGCGTCGCCTGAAGGAAAAGCCCGCCGCGGCTCAAGACGGTGAACTCGGCGGTCGCCTGCCAACCCGCGCGGGTGCCCTCGAAGCGCGGGCCGACGAGGCCGCAGGTGCCCCACCACCAGACCGACAGGCAGAGCCCGCCCACCGTCGCCACGCCCGGGTGGCCCTCGTCCAGCAGGGGCCAGTCGCGCACCACAGCGGCGGTCAGCAGCACGCGCCGCACCTGCTGGTGAAAGATCTGGCCGCGCAGCTCGAGCTCGTAGCGTTTCGCGCTGAACCCCGCCCCGGGGTAGACGATGACGGAGTCGGTAAACGAAGCGGCCGCGGCGGCGCCGGAAAACAGGACGCAGCCGAGGGCGGCGGAAATCGCCCGGTGACCCCGCATCACCGCGCCTCCGCCGGCGGGGGTGCCGCGTCCGCCGCGAGCCCGACGGCGCCCGCGAGCCAGAAGGCGAACAGCGGCAAGGCGGTGCGCCCCGCGGACGTCTGGAGGTGCCAGGGCAGGTCGTAAGGCGTGGTCAGATAGACCGCCCCGAGGGCCAGCCCGTAGGTAAGCGCCGCCGTCTGCGCCGGCGCGAGGACGACCCAGCGCGTCCTGGCGCGGGCGAAGAGCCCCAAGGCGGCGACCGTCACCCACGCCGCGCCCCGCACCTCTTTCGGCCGCAGCAGGCGGCGCGCGATCAGCCCCAGGGATTCCCCGTCACCGGCCCGCGCCGCGACCCGCGCGGCCAGATCGCCGGAGATGAGCTCGCTGACGACGCCGGCCCGCGTCCGCCAGATCCACCAGACGACGCACGGCGCGAAGAGGATGCC
>JAYVWD010000885.1:0-4670 GCA_043786345.1 Pseudomonadota bacterium | reverse complement strand
GCCTCCTTGGCCTGGTCGAGCATCTGGCGGTGATAGCTGCGCACGGCGAGGCTCCGGACCTCGTCGCTCGAGAGCACCATGTTGTCCTTGGCGAGAAACTTGCCGTCCTGCTTCTCGATGTAGCCTTCTTTCAGCAGGAACTGCAGCGCCTGGCCGATCTCGGTGACGGTCGCCTTGCCGGTGATGCGGCGCGAGATCCAGTAGGGGTCGTCGCGGAACTCGGGCAGCGCGCACATCTCGCGGATCACGGGATAGAGCCAGTGGCTCACGTACTTCAAGCTCTCGGCGTTGAGGTCGCGGCGCTTGGCCTGCGGCGTGAGGCGCGTAAGGATGCTGAAGTGGTGCTCTTTGTCCGCATCGGACTTCGCCTGGTTCATCCGCACGAGCGTCGCGAAGTAGTCGCCCATCTGGCCCTTGAGGCCGAGCGCCTTGATGAACTTCTGCGTCGCCTCGGGGCTGATGTTGCGCTCGCCGTCGATCACGAGCTTCAGGATGTTGGGCGAGGCGAAGCCGGCGGTCTTGGAAAACGTGCGGTAGCTGTAGCCGTGCGGGCCGTCCTTACGGAAGTCGTAGAAGTCGCGCAGGTACGTCCGGTAGTCCGTGTATCCGTAGATACTCAGGACGCGGCTTTCGAGTTTTAAGGCTTCTGCTCCCATCGCAAAGGTGTATTCGGCAAATTTTGCCCATTCTTGAGGCGCATTTTGGAAGTATTTGAAATCAAAGGATTTAGTGCGACCGCGTGTATACATCTTGTGGCTGAAGGGCCTCGACCAGCAGGCCGGACATCCACAGGTAGTCGGTGCCCGAGAAGATGCGATTGCAGCGCCGGCGGCCGTGGTGCTCCCAGGACCCGCGCTGCCAGAGGTAGTCGGCCGAGCGGTCGCAGTCGCGCGGCAGGCGGCCTTCGGGGAATTGCCGCATCGCCATTAGCTCCGTGACCATGGTGGCGGCAGTCTTGTGCGTGAGGGCGTCGGCGGCCCGCAGCCGGAGGTAACGGAAGAAGAGGTTCTGCGGGTCGAGCTCGACCAGGCGGGACGTCGTCCACTGGAGGCGCTGCTTCTCGAGGTCGGCACCGGTCGCCCACGTCGTGAGGTCCGACAGCCCTCCGAGCAGCGGCGCGCCGGCCTGGGCGCGCAGCCCCGGCTCGCTTTGCAGGAGCTCGAGCTCGAGCCAGGTCGCCAGGCCGACCAGGTGCGCCTCGAAGCCCGGGTTGATCCACGCGACCGAGAGCTCTTCGACGGAGTAACCGTCCCGCACGACCGGCGGCAACATGGCCGGGTCGATGTCGCCCGCCGTGGCGACGAGCCGCAGGAGGCGCGCGAGCGTCGGCGTCAGATAGCTCACGTAGCGCGGGCCGAAGCTGAAATACCCGTCCCGCTTGGCAACCTGCGCGAGGAGGAGGCGCAAGTGCCCCTGCTGGTTCTCCGGTTTTTGCGAGAGGGCGACCAGCAGGCCCATGATCATGTCGCGCGAGGTCGCCCGGTCGCCGCAACGCGGATGGCGGATCCAGAGACCCTCCGCCTGCGACTTTTCGAGGGCGGTCCAGGCTTCGGCGGCTTCGCGCTCGAAGCCGAGCTTCTTGAGGGCGACGAAGCGCAGGCCGGAGAAGAGCAGGCTGTCGCAGGTGTCCTCGGTACCGCCGCTCGCGGTGCGGTTGACGAGCATGCCGTCGACGAGATGGGTGCGCTCGATCGCGGCCTCGTAGACGCGCGCGCGGCGCAAGGTCGTGTCGATCAGCCGCTGGCGCTCGGCGGCGTCGGGGGCGGGGCCGAGCTGGGCGAAAAGGCGCAGCGACTCGTGCGAGCGCGCGAGAAAGCGGCTGTTGGCGACGAGCTGCGAGTAAACCGCAACGGTCCCGAACAGGGCCAGGCCCAGCAGGAATGCCTTGAAAAGGGTGCGCACGGGAGTCTCCCGGGCGATTTATCGGCAAAATCCGGCAAAAAACGAAAAACTCTGATATTAATCAGGCATTTCAGTATGTTGTAGGGCATTTCCCCTCTTATTATGGAAGTCCAATGCAAGCTCGTCTAGAGCCGGGCGAAAACGTCAAGGCGCCGTCGACCGCCCGATGGAGGGTCTGGTTTTCCCCCGCGCGCACGGTGAAGACGCTCACCCGCTCGGCCGGCGCGCCGCTCGGATAGAAGCCCCACGTCGCCACCGGCGCCGTCGCGGGCGCGAACACCGCAAGGATTTCGGCCTCGACAGGTTTGGAGGGGTCGCTGCGAACGAATCGCTGCGCGGCGATCTCGTCGTTCGGCTCCTGCGGCGCATAAGGCCGGCTGGCGAACCGTCAGAAAGGCCTGGAGAAGCCCGGCGCGGTTTGGGGACAGACGCACTTGAACCGCGAGGGACGCACCCGGCGCGAGGGTTGCCGGCAGCGCGGGCGTCACGGTCAAACGGAACTGACTCGCGTCGGCGCCGGCCAAGTGGAGCTCGTCGGCCGGCACGATGACAGCGTGATCGGACTCGCTGGTGAGGCGCAGCATCTGCTGCGCGCCGCTCGTGCGCGCGCCGGACGTGGGCGCGTTGAGCTCGACAAGGAGCGTGCTTGGTTTTAGCGATGCCGACGCGCCGCTGAGCAGCGCCGACGCGCTCGGCGCGGCTTGGCAACCGAAACCGCCGATTGCGGCGACGGTGAGCGCTTTCCATTTCATGGCATCGGCCTCAATAGCGTCAGTTTCTGGCCTGCGAGCTCCGCGATGTAGAGCGCACCGTTCGCCGGATCTTCGACAAGGTCTAGCGGGTCGGCGAACCCCGTGAGCCCGTCGAGACGCGCGATCGTTTCGACGACCTTCCCGTCCGCGCCGAGCCGGACGACCAGGATGTCCTTACCGCCGCTATAGCGCACGACCATCATGCAGCCGTCGAGCCTGCCGCCGAACGCCGCCCCGCGGTACTCGATGACGCCGTCGACGCATCCGTGTGTGGGCCCATGGTGCCGGTGTGAAAGCGCAACGTCACGGTCGACCTCAGCATGGCTCAACGGTCGCCATCGCCTGAGCGGCGTGGCGAAACCGACGAGCGCCTTTTCCGCGGCAACCGCGCGAACTGGCCAGGGTCGGCTGTAGGGTCAGGGCAGCCGGTACTTCATGTCCGCCGCGACGTACGCCGTTTCCATCTGCGCGAGCTGCAGCTTGCCCGACATGTCCCAGTTGACCGCGTGCCACTTGGTGAACTGGTCGAGGACCCAGATGCCCGACTGGCGGCCGCCGTTGCCGCTTTTGCCGTTGCCGCCGAAGGGCAGGTGCGCCTCGGCGCCGGTCGTCGAGTTGTTGATGCTCGACATGCCGGCCGTGATCTCGGTGCGGAACTTATAGACCTTCTGGGCGTCGGTCGTGTAGATCGCCGACGACAGGCCGTAGCCCGTGTCGTTGGCGAGCGCCAGCGCCTCGTCCATGTCCTTGTATTTGAGCACGTTGAACAGGGGCCCGAAGGTCTCGGTCGCGTAAATCTTGTCGGCCTTCTTCACGCCGACCAGGAAGTTGGGGCGGGCGTAGAAGCCGTGCTCCTGGTCGCCGTCGAAGTGGTCCCACTTGGCGCCGTGGCCGATCCACCCGCCCTTGCCGAGCGGCAGCTCGTGGTGCTTCTCGACCAGGGTCTCGAGGTGCTCGAGGTGGCTCTTGAGGAAGCGCTCGCTGATCATCGGTCCATACGTGTTCGCGGCCTTGAAGGGGTCGCCGATCTTCATGCTTTGGGTGCGCTTGACGAGCTTCTCGACGAACTGGTCGTGGATTTTTTCGTCGAGGATGAGGTTGCCGAGGGACGTGCAGCGCTGGCCCGCCGTGCCGAAGCCGGAGAAGAAGACGCCGTCGAGCGCCGCGTCGAGGTTGGCGTCGGCGCAGACGATGAGCGGGTTCTTGCCGCCGAGCTCGAGGCAGGGGTTCTGGAGGTTGCGCCCGCAAGCCTCGCCGATCTTGCGGCCGACGGCCGTCGAGCCGGTGAAGCCGATCTTGTCGAAGGCGCCTTCGTCGATCAGGTCGACCATCGCGGCGCCGGTGACCGGGCCGGTGCCGAAGACGGTGTTGAAGACGCCGCGCGGCACGCCGGCCTTCGCCAGCAGCTCGGTGAAGAAGTACGCGGCCAGCGGCGTGTCCTCGCTCGGCTTCCAGACGCAGGTGTTGCCCGCGACGAGCGCCGGGATGAAGTACCAGGCGGGAACGGCGACCGGGAAGTTGCAGGCGGTCAGGCAGCCGAAGACGCCGATCGGCCGACGGTAGGTGAAGCACTCCTTGTTCGGCATCTCGGAGGGGATCGTCTGGCCGTAAAGGCGGCGGCCTTCGGAGACGAAGAAGTTGCAGGTATCGATGACTTCCTGGACGGAGCCGAGCGCTTCTTTGAACGGCTTGCCGATCTCGCGCGCGACGACGCCCGCCCAAGCTTCCTTGTTGTCTTCGATCAGGCGGCCGAAGTTCTGGATGATGCCGGCGCGCACGGGCGCCGGCGTGGCGGCCCAGCCCTTGTAAGCGTGGCGGGCGGCCTCGGCGGCCGTCCGCACCATGGCCTTGTCGGCCTCGGCGAAGGTCGCGACGACGTCGCGCTTGTCGGCGGGGTTCAGGGAGACGAGGCTCCCTTTGCCTTTGACCCACTCGCCGTTGATGAAGGCGGCAAACTGCGACTCGATGACGGGCTTTGCCATGAAAGGTGCTCCCCTGGGTGTGACAGGGGGGCAA
>JAYVWD010000884.1:0-6739 GCA_043786345.1 Pseudomonadota bacterium | reverse complement strand
GGCCAAGAAAAAAGCCTTTGATTCTCAATAGGTAATAAAAAACGCGCGCCAACCGGGAGGGGCGCACGTCAAGAATTTAGGCAGTTTCAGGGGCCCGGTGGCGGATCGCTTAGGGCGAACGAGGCGATCCCCTTAAGGGGGCTGTCATACGTGACGAGGGCGCGGCCCGAAGGCCCCATTATGAGCGAGAGGAACCGCAAACCGTCGCTCGGCGCATCAAGCAAGCGGTCCGGCTCCGCCTGAAAGCCCGAGGGGCTCACGCCACCCGGGACGAGACGCGTCGCCAGAAGCGTCGCGGGGGTGATGCCGTCGCCGGGGCCCTGGACCCAGGCCACGAAGGCGTTGGCGTGGTCGTCCATGCCGAATCCGAGATTCGAGAATTGCTGGGAGCCGAAGGTCGTTACGTCGGTCGCCATGAGATCGGCGCCCGATCGCCAGCCGGCGCCGTAATCGAACGCCGCACCGACACGGTTGTGGGAGGCGTTGTCGGACGTTGCCGAGTAGGCGGCGCCGACCTGTCCGCGCGCGTTTCTCGCGAGTCGCGCGAAGGACTGGCCGCTTTGAATGAAGAAGTTCGAGGTGATGAGATGGGTGGTGCCGTCGATCGAATCGCCCTGCCTCGTCTGCGCAAAGAGGTCGTGGCCGCCGCCGCCGTTGGCGGCATGGAAGAGGACCTCGAACCGGTTCGTGTCGCGCCACAGGACGTCGAGGATGCCCGTGTCGGTCGACGGCGCGGCCAGCGCGGCCGGCGTTGGGGTCCAAGCCGGGCCGCCAGCACGGTTCACGTCGAAGTGGAAGCCGAGGAGATCGTAGGCGCCGAGGCCGGAGTTATAGGCAGCGAGGGCCACATAACCGTAGGCGGGGAACGGGACGCCGTTTTCGACACCACCCTCGCCGATGGCGATGCGCAAGTTGTCGAATGACGCGGCCGACGTCAACACCGGCATCCCGAGATCGAGGGTACTCGGCTGGGTGTCCATGTTGGCGATGAATTTGGCCTTCGAGCTGCCGCTCGGGCCGTGAAAGGCCACCAGGATGTCGCCGTGGGTGTTGCACACGGCCCGCCCGAACGGCGTGCCGGCGGAACCGGCTCCGACCTCGACCACGGCGTGGGGCGTCGACACCGCGCCGCCGGCGAACCGGAAGACATGGATCGCATCACCGGAAACCGCGGCTTCAAAAGCCTTGTAAAAGGCCGAGGCCCTGCCGCTGCCGTCGATGACGAGGCCCGCCGGCGTGGCGAAGTTTTGGACGAGCTCGGAGGCGCTGTGATCGAGCCAGGTGCCCCCGGGACCGGCGGTACTCGGCGCGAAGGTGTTGAAATAGAATCGAGAATCGGCAGTCAACATATAGGTCAAGGCGATGTGGCCGGCCGCGCCGACCGCGACCTGAAGCGAGCCCGGCAGCGGCTCGACGGCCCTCCCGAAGGCATCGACGGTGACGAGCGCCGCCGGGAGCCAAAGGCCGCCCCGGAACACCGAGGCGTAAATTCCGCCGAGCCCGTTCCGCCGGTGGAGGACGACGACGGTTCCCTGCCGGCTCGCCGCCGTGATCGGCGCGAAGGCCGGGTCGACGTCGGGCTCGGCCGGCGCGAGCTCGCCCCACACTCCGGCCGAGGTCGAGAACTGCAGCGACAGCTCGGGCAGCGGGCGCCCTTTGACATCATAGATGCCGGCATGCAGGGTCAGCTTATAGGACGTCCCGAGGCTCAGGCCCCGGTTGAGGACCACGGCGATGGAGTTCTGCGCGGCGCCGCGGGCTTCGACGTGGAAACCCTCGACCATGCGCGCGGGGTTGGCGGTGACGTCCCAAAGGGTGAAGAGGCTGTCGCTCAGGGTCGTCGTATTCATCGTATTGCTCAGGAAGAGTTCGATCTGATGGAGGTCGGCGGCGCGAACGACGCTGCCCGGCAGGGGACTGAAGCCCTGCACCGCGAACGCCGGCACATCCGGGGTGATGGCCGGGGGGGTCTGGGCGGTCGTCGCGCCGATGGCGGTGGGCAGTGCCCGGAGGGGGACGAAGAACGCCGTGGACCACTCGGACGCCGACGACCGGCCGAGCTCGTCGGTACACTCGATGCGGCAGGAGTAGTCGCCCGTTTCGGGGCTGCCGAAGGCGATCGTGCCTTTCGTGCCGTTGATGGCGGCCCGCCGGTCGATCGGCGGCTGGCGGTCGCGGTCCGCCTGCACGACGCAGCGCCGCGCCGTCACGCCCAAGAGGGCGGCGCCGCAGGTGACGGAGTTCGTCGCGGGATCATAGGCGCTGCCCGTCGCCGACCAGGTCGGCTTGGCGGCCGCGCTCTCCGATTTTTTCGTGAGGATCGGCGAGGTCGTCGTGATGGCGAGGCGTTTTTCGATCGGTTTGTCCGCGACGGCCGGCTGGTAGACGCCGAAGTACTTGATCTCGAAGCTCGCGACGCCGCCGACGATGGTGAGCTCGGAGTGCGGGATCACGCCGACTACGGTCCGGTTTTCCGCGGCGATCACGACCTTGTAGACGATGACGAGGCGCTCGAGATCGAGGCCCACGAGGCCGAGCGCCGCGTCGTCGACGCCCAGGCTCACGACGAAGGGCCGCTGCGCGTCGAGGACCACCGACGAGCTGATGACGACGGGAGCGCCGGCCGAGGTGATCGCGTTGTCGGCGTCGAGTCCGAGCTCGTCGGCGAGGACCGAGCTGACGATGGGGAAGCCCTCCTCGACCGTGATGTCGGTGTCGACGGCGAGCGTTCCGGGGGGGAACGAGACCCGCGCCGCGGCGATCGCGCTCGCGGCCGGCGCCGCGACCTCCTGCGTCAAGGCGCTCGCGCCGCTGAGCGTCGCGGTGACGGTGTCGGCGGTCGTCACGACGTTCGGCGCGGCGGCCGGCGCGTCGACGGCCGGTCCGGGCAAGGCGGACGGCACCGTGATGGCGTTCTTCTGCTTCGCGTCCGACTGCCTGAAGAAGCCGGGCCCGTTCAAGCACCCCGCCACGGCGAGGGCCGGGCCCAGAGGCGCGAAGCGGGTCCATACCTTGATGACGCGTAGACGCATGGCCGAAGCCTCCGTAAATCCTGCCTCCAGGCTTTCGGGAACTTCGCCGGTCCGCTTGAAAACTCAAATATAAGTATAATTATTCAAGATGGTTACATCACGCAATCGCCATCAGTCCGGGAGCTGCTCGCGGGTCAGATTCCGGTACCCGGCCGCCGTGACGACGACGTCGTCCTCGATGCGGATGCCACCGCAGGGCTTGAGCTCCTCGATCAGCTTCCAGTCGAAGGCGTCCCGCGTCGCGGCGCTGGCGCGGAGCGGCGCGAGCAGCATCTCGATGAAGTAGAGGCCCGGCTCGACGGTGATGAAGTTGCCCTCGCCTAAGGTCCGGTTGGTGCGGAGGTACTTGTATTTGCTCGGCGGCGACATGGTGCCCGTCCGGTCGAGCTGTTTGCCGGCGACGTCGTGCACGAAGATCCCGAGCTGGTGGCCGAGCCCGTGGGGGAAAAACGGCGCCGCGAGGTTCTGCTCGACGGCTTGCGCCTGGCTGACCCCCTTGAGGACCCCGGTCTCGACGAGCAGCGCGGCAATGTCGGCCTGCGCCTTCCCGTGCAGGAATTCGTACGAAAGGCCCGGCTTGATCGCCGCGCAGGTGGATTGCTGGAGTTTTTCCATCCCCGTAAGGAGCTTGTGGAAGACCGGGTGCGCGCCGGCGGCGGCGTAGGTGCGGGTGATGTCGCTCGCGTAGCCGTTGAAGCGGGCGCCGGCGTCGATCAGCATCGACTTGCCGTTGCGGACGTCGTCGCGCTTGAAATGGTAGTGGAGGACGGCGGCTTTTTCGTTGAGGCAGACGATGGTGTCGTATGGCATGTCGTGGTCGGTGGCGCGCACGGCGGCCAGATAGGAATGGTGGATGTCGAGCTCGGAGCCGCCCTCGAGAAACGCCTTCTTCGCGGCGCGGTGGCCGGGAGCCGCGAGCTTTTGGGCGTAGGCGGCGCAGGCGATCTCGTAAGGCGCCTTGAAGCTGCGCTCCCAGTCGAGCCGCGGCAGCAGGCCCGGGACCCCGGTCTTGAGGCCGAGCGTTTTGGCGCGGGGCCCGTCGGGGCCGATGTAGGCGGTGTTCGTCAGGCCGCGCAAGGCGCCCCAGATCTGGTCCTCTTCGGGGAGCTCGTGGACGTCGAACGCGCCCGCCCAGAATTCCTGGCCGAGGACGACGTGCTCGTACCAATAGTCCGCCGGCGAATAGTAGTAGAGCACCGGCTTCTGGCCCGGGCGCACGAGGAGCGCGTGATTCTCGCCCTTGAGCGGGCACCAATGGTTGAAGTGGTGGTACGACTTGAACGGGGTCGTCATGTCGTCTTCGGGGTAATAGTGCAGGCTGCCGGTGCCGATGACGAGCGCATCGAGGCCGAGCTCCGCGAGAATGCCCTCCGTCTGGCGTTGGCGCAGCGCGAGGTGCTCGGCGAACAGTTTGGCGAAGTCGGTCATGGTGGGTCTTCTCAAGTCTTCAAAAGGTGATTCTTGACCACGTCGAGATCCAGGGCCTTGGTATTGAGCTGAAGGCCGCCGGTCATGATCTGCCAGGCGCGCAGGTACGGGAGGCGCCCCCGGTCCTTCGCCATGCTGCGCATGAGGTCCGGGAGGCTGCGCCAATCCGCGGCGGCCGCGATCCCTGCGTCCTTGACGAGCGTACCGAGATAGATCGTCGCCTTCGCGCCGTTCGCGAGCGTCAATTCGTCGGCGAACTCCTGCACCAGGTCGAGCTTGAGGGCGACGTCCGTCCCGAGCGCCCGCGAGGCCTCGGCGACGAGCTGCTGGTCGATCGACACCAGCGGGCGCGGCGCGAAGTGGAGCCCCGGCGCCGGGCCGTAGTCGGGCGTCACGGGGAAGCGCAGCACGCCGATGGCGTCGGGGACGCCGACGAGCAGGATCGCGTGTTCGGTCGGGCAGTAGAGTCGTTGCATGGGCGCTTACCCCTTTGGAGGACCGGGAATGAGTCAGGGCGCGAGCTTGCGTAGGATGAGCTTCGCCATCGATTGCAGGGTTTCCATCGTGCCGACGCCCTGGGTGGCGACGGCCTTGTGGTCGGGGACGGCGCCGGGGTTGAGCTCCTGGCGCAGGATCTCGACCGGGAGCACGTCGGGCAGGTCGCGCTTGTTGAACTGCAGGACGCGCGGCATGTCGGCGACGTTGTAGCCTTCCTCGGTGAGGAGCCGGCGCGCGTTGCCGAGGGAATCGGCGTTGTCGGCCATCGCCTCGACGCGGGAGTCGGCGACGAAGACGAAGCCGTCGATCCCCTTGAGGATCACCGTCGTCACCGAGTCATAGAGCGAGTTGGTCGGGAGCGTGTAGAGGTGAAGCTTGATGTGGAAGTCTTTGACGTGCCCGAGGCTGATCGGGAGGAAGTCGAAGAACCGCGTCGGCCCCCCCTCTGCGTCGTCGAGTTCGAGCAACCCCGAGCGGACCTCGGCCGAGGTGTTTTTGTAAATCGACCGGAGGTTCTCGGTCTTGCCCGCGCCGCGCGGCCCAAAGTAGAGGACCTTGCAGTTGATCTCGCGCGTGTCGAAGTTGGTGAAGGCCATGGGACTCCCGGGTTTGACCCGTCAAAGAGTCCTGACATCTTCGATCGTGCCACCGAGAACGGCAAGCACTTCCTTGGTCAACGGGGCGTTGCGCGCGTCGTCTACGAGCTTTTGGCGGCGTCCGTCCGCTTCTTTGGAACGGGTGTCGAGGAGCGTGTCGGGGAGCGGCGCGGCGGTCGCGGCGGCCGCCTGGCCGCGCGGCGTGACGACGAGGGTGCCGTTGAAGCCGAAGAGCTCCCGGAACTGCTCACGGATGCGGGCCTGCTCGTCGGGCTTCAGGAGGATCTTGCTCGCAAAGCTGTCCTCGGGGACGGCGAGGGCGATGCGCTCCCGGGAGTAGACGAGGGGGTGCGCCTCCTCGAGCTTTCGGGCCTGAAGGGGCTTGCCGCGCTTCCAGGCCTCGACGAGGTCGCGCCAGGTCGGGGGAAACGCCGCGTCGGATCGCGCCCCTGCGGAGGCTTCCGAGCCGGCGGCCGGCCCGCCCTGGTCGCCGCCAAAGTCTGGAATGTCGCCGAAGTCCGGCCCGTCCGCGGTCGGCGCGGTCCTGGCCCCGGGGCGGGCTTCGGCCTCGGGACGCGGTGGGGCGCCGGGCGCCGGGCTCTGGGCGGCAGCCGCCAGGGCACGAGGGGCGCTTGCGGCGGTTGCCGAGGGCCGCGGCGGCGCGGTCGGCGGGGGATTTTCGGCTCGAGGCGCCGCCGGCACGGGACTCGCAGCTTGCGGCGCGGACGGCGGGCGCGGCGACGCGTCCGGCGCCGGACTCGCGGCTTGCGACGCAGACGGCGGGCGCGGCGACGCGTCCGGCACGGGACTCGCGGCTTGCGACGCGGACGGCGGGCGCGGCGACGCATCCGGCGCCGGACTCACGGCCGGCAATGCGGTCGGCGTTCGAGGGGGCGCAGCGGGCGCCGGGGCGGCACTTTGCGGCGTCGTCAGGGGGCGGGGCGCGGTACCCGGCCGGGCGGCGGAGCCGAGCGCCTCGCGCGTCGCGGCGAGCCGATTCGTGGGGGGGCTCGGGACCGCGGAAGGCCCCGGCGGAGCGGTCGCGGTCGACGACGTCATTGCCGTGCCAGTCGGAGACGGCCACGACACAAGAGCCGCGGAAGACGGCGGAGCCGCGGAAGACGGCGGAGCCGCGGAAGACGGCGGAGCCGCGGAAGACGGCGGAGCCGCGGAAGACGGCGGAGC
>JAYVWD010000883.1:0-2254 GCA_043786345.1 Pseudomonadota bacterium | reverse complement strand
CTTCCAGCTGCACGTGGAGGTCGCCCTTGCCGACGCCTTTGAGGTGCGGGACGCCCGCGCCTGCGATGGTGAGGCGGTGGCCGTACTGGGCGCCTTGCGGCACCTCGATCGTCTTCTCTCCTTCGAGCGTCGGCACGGTCAACTTGCAGCCGAGCGCCGCTTGGGCGATGCCGATCTTGCGCGTCAGGATCAGGTCGTTGCCGTCGCGCTCGAAGTCCTTCGATTCCTTGACGTGCAGGACGACGTAAAGATCGCCGCCGGGCGCGCCGCCGCTGCCGCCCTCGCCCTCGCCTCCGACGCGGAGTCTGAGACCCGTGTCGACGCCGGCCGGGATTTTCACGGAGAGTTTTTTCCTCTCCATTTGCATGCCTTTGCCCTGGCAGGGCTTGCACGGTTTGGTGATCTGTTCGCCGAGGCCCCGGCAGGTCGGGCACGCGGTCTGGACTGCGAAGAAGCCCTGGCTACGCCGCACCTGGCCGACGCCGCCGCAGGTCTTGCACGTCGTCTTGCCGCCGGGCTCGGCGCGCGAGCCGTGGCAGGTGCCGCATTCGCCGGCGCGTTCGAACTCGAGCTCTCGTTCCACGCCGAAGACGGCCTCTTCGAACTCGAGCGTCAGGTCGTAGCGCAGGTCCGCGCCGCGCCGGCCGCGGCCCCCGCCGCCGCCCTGTCCACCGCTGAATCCGAAGAACTCCTCGAAGATCGAGCCGAAGCTCGAGAAGATGTCGCTGACGTCATTGAAGCCCTGGAACCCCTGGCCGTGCAGGCCGGCGTGTCCGAAGCGGTCGTACGTCGCGCGCTTGTCGGGGTCCGAAAGCACCTCGTACGCTTCGGAGGCCTCCTTGAACGACTCCTCGGCCGAGTGGTCGCCGGGGTTGCGGTCAGGATGGAATTTGAGCGCCATCTTGCGGTAGGAAGACTTGATGTCCCCGTCGCTGGCGGTCTTTTCCAGGCTCAATATTTCGTAGTAGTCGCGTTTCGTCGCCAAGCGCTGACGGCTCCCTGGTATGCAAAAGGAGCCCTAGGATAGCGTTTTTCCTGGGGCTCTGGCCATAACCCATTTCCCTCAGTCGCGGAACCCGTGCTCCTCACCGGGAAACGCCCCGGACTTCACGTCGGCGTCATAAGCCGCCACGGCTTCGCGCACGGTTTTCCCCAGGTCCGCGTATTTTTTGAGAAATTTCGGTTTGAACGCCTCGTCGAAGCCGAGGATGTCGTGGAGGACGATGATCTGCCCGTCGCACTTCGGCCCGGCGCCGATGCCGATTGTCGGAATCTTTACGGCCTTCGTCACGCGCTCGGCGAGCGCCATCGGCACCAGCTCGAGGACGATCGAGAAGCAGCCGGCATCCTGCAGCGCCAAGGCGTCGTCGATCAGAGCCTGGGCCGCAGCGTCGCCCCGCCCCTGCACCTTATAGCCGCCCATCGCGTGCACGCTCTGGGGCGTGAGCCCGAGGTGCCCCATCACCGGAATGCCCGCCTCGACGCAGGCTTTGACCTGGGGCACGACCGCCCGCCCGCCTTCGAGCTTCACGCCCTGCGCGCCGCCCGTCTGCACGAGCCGCCCGGCGTTACGCAGCGCGTCCTCCGCCGACACCTGGTAGCTCATGAACGGCATGTCCGCGACCAGGAACGGCTTGGTGAGGACGCGGGCCACCGCCGCCGTATGGTGCAACATCATGTCGATCGTCACCGGGATCGTGCCCTCGAAGCCGAGCATCACGTTTCCGAGGCTGTCGCCGACCAGCACGAGGTCGATCGCCGTCTGGTCCAGAAGCCGCGCGAACGCCGCGTCGTAGCAGGTGATCGTCGCGAGCTTCCGCCCCTCCCCCTTCGCCGCCAGAATTTGGGTCAGGGTCACGGCGCCCTTCCGCACGGAATACTTGCTCATCGTCCCTGTACCGCCCGCTTTTTGGCTGTTGGAAAGAGAAAGGGCGCCGTCACCGACTCCACGGTGCCGACGAGGCCCGCTGGCGGCCCTTCATAGACGAGCCGGCCGCCGCGCGCGCCCGCCTCGGGGCCGATCTCGATCAGCCAGTCCACGGCGCGCAGCACGTCCAGATGATGCTCGACGACGATGAGCGTGTGCCCCTTCGCCGCGAGCTGCCCGAGCTGCACCAGCAGATTCGCGACGTCGCGGTCGCTCAGGCCGGTCGTCGGCTCGTCGAAGATCAGGATGGACGGCTTGGTGTCTTTGACGTCGCGCATGAGCCCGACGAGCTTCAGTCGCTGTGCTTCGCCGCCCGAGAACGAGCTG
>JAYVWD010000882.1:0-5023 GCA_043786345.1 Pseudomonadota bacterium | reverse complement strand
GGCGACACGCTGACCCACGAGCTGGCGAACGAGCCGCTCGAAGGCTCGCTGGTCGTCGAGGCGCTGGGCTCGGACGGCGCGAGCTGCGTGGACCACCTGGTTCAGGCCGGCAAGACCGTCTCGTTCGGCTGCGCGAGCGAAACGATGGGCGCGGTCGGCATCACCTACAAGTTCGTGGCCGAGGCCTACAACCGGTTCGACGTGGCGGGCGTCCCCGCCGGCAGCGTCCACTGGCAGGTCTATGTGGATGGGGCGTCCGTGCCGTACGATAGAGAAGGCAACACGGTCGTCATCTCGCCCTCGCTCCTCAAATTCGACTCGAAGGTCCGGGTGGTGTTGACGGTGCTGCAGTGACGAACGACCTTCCGCTCTAGAGGACCTAAGGACGATGTCTAAGGACGGGCATTCGAGCACCGGGCATATTTTCCAGTCGCTCTTCACGAACATGGTGATCGCCGCGATCAAGGCGGTCGCCGCCTGGTTCACGGGCTCGGGCGCGATGCTCGCCGAGGCGATCCACTCGTCCTCCGATTGCGCCAATCAGCTATTGCTCCTGCTGGGCGTCAAGCGGTCCGCGAAAAAGCCCGACGCGAGCCATCCGCTCGGCTACGGCCGGGCGCTGTATTTCTGGTCGTTCCTGGTGGCGCTGCTCCTCTTCACCGGGGGCGGCGTCTTCTCCATTTACGAAGGCATCGAGAAGGTCGGGCACCCCGAGAAGCTCGAGCACGTCGAGGTCGCGCTCGCCATTCTGCTCGTCTCGCTCGGGCTCGAGGGCTGGTCGACCTACGGCAACGTCAAGGAGATGAACAAGCGGCGCGGGGCGGTCCCGTTCATCAAATACCTGCGGGACACGAAGGACTCCGACCTGATCGTCGTCTTCGGCGAGAACTCGGCGGCCTCGGGCGGCCTCTTCTTCGCCATCACGGCCTTGGGGCTCGCCTGGGCGACCGGCGACACCCGTTGGGACGGCGTCGGCAGCCTGGCCGTCGGGGCCGTGCTGATCGCGGTCGCCGTTTTTCTCGCCATCGAGGTGCAGTCGCTGCTCCTCGGCGAGCGCGCCGATCCGAACATCGAGGCGACGATCCGCGAAATCGCCGCCGAGCACGCGACCATCGAGAAGATCTACAACCTGATCACCGTCCAGCAGGGGCCGGGCGAGGTCCTCGTCGCGGTCAAGATCCACTTCAAGAACCAGAGCTCGGGCGATGCCTTAGTCGACGCGATCAACGCCTTCGAGCGCGACATCAAGGCCGCGCGCCCGGAGATCCGCTGGTGCTTCGTCGAGCCGGATACGCACGACTGACGGGCACCGCGGCCGGAGGACTCAAAGTCTGTCGAGAAATGGTCGGATGCTAGGCGTCGACCGGGCGGAAACCGGAGTCCCCCGCCCCCACTGCGAGTCTCGCGGGGACCCCTGAGTCTCGCGGGGACCCCTGTCGCGAAAATGAGGATTTCCGCCCGGTCGGCAACGACGCAGACGGCCGTTTATCGACAGACTTTCAGGGCTTCGGGCAGAGCGCGTCGACCAGATTCTTGATCACGGTCGAGGCCGGTCCGGTGCGGTCGGTGCTCGGCGTGCCGCAGCCGCCCGAGGCCTTGATGATGACGGCATCGACGAGGCCCGGCGCAAAGCCGCGCAGGTCGTCGGAAGGGCCGTCGCAGGGGGTGGGCTGCGCGTCGATCGTTTCGGCGTTCGCCTTGGCGACCAGGGCGCCGACGTCGCCGTCGAGGACGATCGGCTTGGACGTGGTGAACGACAGGCCGTTTTCGCCGCCGCCGCCGAAGCCGCGCGTGATGTTGACGTGATCGGCGTGGATTTCACAGACGAGGCTGTAGGTGTACTGCGGCATCGTGAAGCCCGAGTAGGCGGATTTCACGAGCAACGCGGCGCCGAGAACGAGGGTCATGGACATGGGGGTCTCCTTGGGTTTCGAGCGGGACTCGTACTCCCAGGGCCGTCCTTACTTGATCTCGATCGCCTGCGCCAGCGTCGTCTTCATCCGGTCGTTCGCCGAAGCGGCGTGGATCCAGCGGAGCGTCTGCGGCAGGTCGCCGGGGACTTCGTGCTGCCAGTGCGCCATCCAGTCGTCGAGCGGTTTTCCCAGGTCGGAATACACCTTTGCCAGGGTCAGCGCCGAGGCCGGGCCCGTCGGGAAATAGGGGTCGAATACCGAGGCGTCCTCGTTGGCGTCGCCGGATCGGGGCTTGCCGGCGATGACGTACCCGAGCACCTCCAGGCCTCCCAGGGCGTCGCTCACCCAGCCGATCGGGAGCTTGAGCAGGTGGGCCAGCGATTGGCCGGACAGGCCGTGGCCTTGCGCCTCGTGGAATTTCCGGTGGATCGCGATCAGCGCGAGCAGCGGCAGCGCGGCCTGGAGCTGCGTGTTGCGGAGCTGCTCCAAAGGCGTTTTGGCGAGGTCGAGCGTGTCGCCGTCGTCCTTTGGAAAGCCCTCCTGCATCCGCCACGAGATCAAGGCCCCGAGCAGGATGATGATCCAGCAGATGTACATCCAGGTAAGGAAGATCGGGACCTGGGCGAGGGCGCCGTAGAGGGTCTTGTAGCTTTTCGAGTCGACCACCAGAAAGCCGTAAATCCGGCTCGCCTGGTTCAGGCTGAAGGCCGCGATGGCGGCGCCGATGGCGGCGTTCTTCCAGTAGACCCGGCAGTTGGGGACGACCTTATAGAGGAAAAAGAAAAACATGAAGGCGCCGATCCAGGCGGCGATGCTGCCGGCCAGCCCGTGGTCGGGGACGACGTTGGCCGTGGGGTCGAGCCCGAAGAGCTTCTTCAGGTCGAAGCCGGAGCTGAAGCCGACGACCAGGGCGACGACGACCGCGCCGAAGGTCAGGAAGGTCCAGAAATACATGAAGCGGGTGACGGGGTGCCGGCCCTTGTTGACGAGCCAGATGCGGTTCAGGGCTTCCTCGATCTGGCGGAGCAGGAGGACCAGGGTGATGAGCACCGAGGCGAAGCTCGAGAGGCCGATCGTCTTGAGGTTGAGGTTCGCCAGCATGCCGTCGAGGTAGTCGACGACCGAGCCGCCGCTGTCGGGGGCGAGGTTGCTGAGGATGAAGTCGCGCAGGGATTCGACCAGGTCGCCCTCCTTGCCGAGGAGCGGCGAGAAGAGCGAGAGCACGGCGAAGATCGCGACGAGGGACGGGATCAACGACAGGAGCGTCACGTAGGCCATGGCGCTGGCGTGCTTGAGCAGATCCTTCCGGGTCATGTCCTGATAGAGGGCGTAGACCGCGAGGAGGAACCGGTGGCCGCGCGCGCCGATCGGGACGGAGCGGATGTGGCGCGCGATGTTGTCGGTGACGCTCAAGAGCCCACTCCACTAAATCGGGGAAAGCCCCGCATTCAGTGCAGTGTATCCGACTCCGCCGCTTTCTGCCGCCGCTTGATCCAGCCGCGGATGTCTTTCAGCTCGCCGTCCTCCCACCCGTCCGCCGTGCGCGAGTGCAGGAACTTGGCGAACAGCCCGTCGAGCGCCGCGAGGAAGGCGTCGGTCTGCTTGAGGCGGAGCACGATCGGCAGGTCGCGCGCCGCGCCCTCGGGGGCCGTGTCGTCGTCGGGCTGGGGCAGCTTCAGCGAGCGCGGGTTCAGGTCGTCGCAATGGAGCGTCGCCGTGTAATCGCCGTATCCGGTGATCGTCAGGCCGAGCTTGAGCTCGCGCACGGACTTGCCGTTGGTCAGCGCGGTGTACGCTTCCTGCGATTGGCTCGGGTCGCCGCCCTTGATGACGTGCTCGAGCGCCAGGCCGGTCGAGGCCTCGAGGACGACGCGATCGCCGATCCAGAGGTCGAACTCCACGTCCGGTCCGTCTTTGGCCGGGGCGACGTGCGGTTCTTTTTGCGATTCGGCAAGGTACCAAAGCCAGGTCAGGAACTCGCGGCCGAGAAAGCCCTTGGCGCGTACCATCGCATTTAGCGTTTCGACATACTCTGGGCTATGGCTCATATTTTATTTCGTAATAATTTCGGGTGTTTAAGTACGGTCCAGGCCTGTGGACAGGCTGTGGATATGCTGTGGCAAAGCTTGGGAGAACCCAGTTTTGACGCGGGTCGAACGGACTTGCTCCGAGAGGCGGCCGGGAAATGAGTAGCGATACTTCCCGAAGCGAAGTTCCTTGTCAACCCAACGCGCGCTAGGAAATTCCGCAAGCGGCAAAAGCGTGTCTTCAGGTCCCGGGCTTCGAATAAATCGCTTCCCACCCTTCTTTTGTCTTGAACATGCGGATCGTGCGGATCGTGCGCTTGGGCGTCAGATAAAAGAAGTGGCGGCGCATCGCGGGGATCACGATCAGGTCGCCCGGCTCGGACGTAAACACCAGGTTTTCGCCCTTTTCCGTGGAAATTTCGAAGACGCCCTCGCCCTCGACGGTGAAGCGCACCTCGTCGGTGGTGTGGTGATGTTCCTTGTCGAACTTCGCCAGGATCACGTCGAGGTTGGGCGTGTCGGGAGTCAGGCCGATCATGTCGGCGGTCGCGTAGCCGCGCTCGGATTTGAGGCGGTCGACCTCGGGCTTATAGAGGTCGAGGACCTCGCCGTCACTGCCTGCTTTTTGATCGCGGACGCCCCAACGCTCGTATCTGATCCCATACTCGTCGAGGAGCATGCGGACGGTGTCGGGATCGGTGTGGGATTTCCCCTGGAAGCCGAGTTTTGCCATGGCTCTGTTGGTTCTCCGTGGACGTTTTCGGGTGCTACGGCAAGCTGCCCCGCGGGCGGCGCCCAAAATCTACACGCTCCGGGCTTTCGGAGCAAATCCAGCGGGGCTACCATAGAGACCATGGGGAGCGGAAACAAAGAGAAGCGAAAGCTCCGCCAGCGCGGGGCGGCGGCGGGGCCCGAGGGTCCGGCCGGCGAAAACCCGTGGAAAAATCGGCCAAAAGGCGGCGTCGAGTCGCCGAAGGCCGGCGTCATCTTCGACCTCGAGCCAGATGCTGACCGCCTTTTCCAGGACTCCCTGCAGCAGTGGGACGCCCGGCTGGCGGACTTCGAGGATGAGATCGATGAGAT
>JAYVWD010000881.1:0-1681 GCA_043786345.1 Pseudomonadota bacterium | reverse complement strand
CCTAAGGAAAACCCCGGCATGCTCTTTTCGACGGCGAAGCAGGTGATCCCTTTGTAGCCTTGTTCGGGGTTCACGTTCGCGAAGACCAGGAAGACCGTGGCCTCTTTGGCGTTGGTGATGAACACCTTCTTGCCGTTCAGGCGCCAGTGCGCGCCCTCGTCGACCGCGCGGGCCTTCATCGCGAAGGCGTCGGAGCCGGAGTTCGCCTCCGTCAGGCAGTACGAGCCGACCTCCTTGGTGCACAGGCGCGGGAAGAACCGGGACTTCTGCTCCCTCGAGCCGTAGCGGCCGAAGATGTTGTTCACCAGCGTGTTTTGGACGTCGCAGATCACCGACGCCGACGGGTCGACTTTGGCGAGGGCCTGGATCGCGAGGATGGCCATCATGAAGGTGCCGCCGGCGCCGCCGAACTCCGCCTCGACCTCGATGCCCATCAGGCCCATCTCGAAGAAGCTCGCGAGCAGGGCGGGATCGAAGTGCTCGGCCTCGTCCATCTCGAGGACTTTGGGGCCGATGGCGCTGCGCGCGAACTTCTCGACCTCGCTGAAGAAGTGCTGCTCGTCGCCGGACAATACGGTCAAAGGGGAAAACGTCATGGCCCGCGGACTCCTGCTGCGCATCGTGGTTGCGCAGCCGTTTTACCTGGTTCTTTCGGGGTTTGCATCAGAATTGGCACCGCCCCGGACCGGCTCCGCAACCGCCTTGACGACCCGCGGCCGGGCCTTGGGCGCCTGGTCCCGGATGATCTCCTGGTAGGCGCCTTTGACGCCGGCCTCCAGATCGTCGAGCTGGCGCATGGCTGCGGCAAATTTGTCCATGGCCTTGGGGTGCGGCTTGTGCCCCGGGTTTTTTCCGCGGTTTAGGACCGTGTTGCGGCAAAGGTTCATGAGGGCATGCGCTTTGCCCTCATACCGCCGATGGACCTCGAAAAAGGCCCGGGCGGCGGCATCGCCGCGGGTGCCCGCGGTCAGGTGCATGAAAAAAGAGGTGAGGGCGTTCGTCACCGGGCTGGCGGCCGCGTCGGCCCAGGTGAGCCCGAGGCGTCCGGACATGCAGGCCGCCGCCTCGCGGTTGGCCTTCTCGACGGCGAGGGTGTGGTACGTCGCGACCAGCTGGCGCTGCTGCTTCGTCACCGCTTCCAGCGCGCCGCGCAGGTAGCGCTCGGTCTTCCCGAGGTTCGCGCTGCGGACGCTCAAGCCCACGAGCTGGTCGCCGTCGAGGAGCTCGCCCGAGCGCAGCGTCACGAGCTTGAGCCACAGATTTTTGGTCAGGACGCGGCCCAGGAGCTCCATGTGGCCTGCCGCCTTTCCGGTGTAGATGCGGCCCCAGTGCAGCACGGCCTTGTCGCGGGGGAGGAGGAGCAGGTCCTTCTGCGTGAGCGTCCGCAGGCGGTCGAGCGCGCGGTCGAGCTTGATCTGCGCCTGCACCGCGTCGACTTTGCGGGCGACGAGGGTGCGCCGCCCCATTGCCCGGCTGCCGTCGCGCTGCGCCGCCGCGAGGCGGTGGACCTCGGCGGTGATCGTCTCGAGCTCGTCGTCCCAGTCCTGCATGCTCATAGGACGCTCGGCCCCGCAGACGCGGGCTTTAGGTCGCCCGGTGTCGTGAAGAGGATCTCCGGCTCGCAGTACTGTGCCGACAGGGGCGGCAGCTTCCCGGGCCGGCCTTCCCGGACGACGCCGGC
>JAYVWD010000880.1:0-8726 GCA_043786345.1 Pseudomonadota bacterium | reverse complement strand
CGTAGGGCTCCGAGTCAACCGTAACCTCGAAGGCGTTAAGGACGTAGCCGACGAAGGCCATTGCCGGACGCGGCACTTCTGCGCCAGAGGGAGTCGCGGTGACGACAGGGGTTGGCGACGCTCCCGTCTGCGACTTCACCGAGCCCCCGTCGCTGCTGCCGTCGCCACAGGCGGACGCGAGGGCGATCAGGGTGACGATCAAGACCATTGATTTCATGGAGCCTCCTTGCCGGGTGGAAGATTGAGCCCGGACAGAAGACGCAATCGGAGCGGGCGCGTCATTGAAGGACACACCCTTCTCCGGGGCGCTCGCGACCTCCGATGACGCACGATCGACGTCCTGAGGGTCGCCACTTGTTGCGTCTGCGTACAAAAGGAGGAGAACAGCATGAATGTCCTCGCGACTTCCGAGCAAATGACGGCCCAAATCCTCAGCGATTTCCTGCCGCTCATTCAGCGGTTGGCGAAAATCCTGCATCGCCGCCTCCCGCGGCACGTTGCGGTCGGCGACCTCGAGGTTGCCGGGATGATGGGCTTGGTGGCTGCGATCAACGGCTTTGAGCCTGGTCGCGGCCCCGCATTCACATCGTACGCGCGGATCCGCATCCGCGGCGCCATGCTGGACGAGCTCCACGCGCAGGATTGGCTGCCGCGTCATGCGCGGGCGCTGAGAAAGTTGATGGAGGTGAGCGAGGATCGATTTCGTGCCGCGTACGACCGAAGGCCGACAGGCGAGGAGCTCGCGGAACTCTTAAAGGTCCCCTCCGCCGTTCTAGAAGCGGCCCAGGCCCTGGATGCTGCTCGACTTTCGCCCGCCCAAACGGCCGAACCACGGCCGGCGCTGGAACGGAGTCCGTTTGAGAGTCTGACCTCCCGGGAGGACGCGGAGGCTCTCGCCGTGGCGATGACAGCCCTCACCGATATTGAGAGGGGTGTGATCGACCTTTTCTATAATGGGGAGTCGCGCCTGAAAGACATTGGGCGGCTGATCGGCGTTTCCGAAGGGCGTGTGTCACAGATCCATCGAAGGGCCCTTATCAAGTTGCGTGGCGCCTTGCGATCATCGTCATAGTTGGCGGATTTTATAGACATAATCCGTACCCGCTCATAGTCGCACCCCCGTGACCCTGGATGACACGCCACCACCGTTAAGAGGGGTGTCTTCCACAGCACTTCGATTCACCCTGCACCGCGGAGCCCACCATGACGACCGCTTCGGAACGCTCGGCGACATGGACCCGCGTCGCGCAGCGCGTCGGACGGGACGTGCATCGACGCTTCTATGGTGAATGGCTCACCCGCCGGGGACTCGAAGTGGGCGACGTCGTCGGCCTGGCCGCCATCGCCTTTCGTCAATGCGCGGTTCGCTATCCCGAGGCCGAGCCTGCTCAACTCGAGGCTGCCGTCGGCTCCGCCACCCGAAACGCCGTGGTCGATTTCCTCCGCTCCCTGAGTCGGTCCCTCGGAGGCCTGCCCGCTGGCCGGAACCAAGGCGAGCCCGCCTCGACGGTCGAGGAGCTCCCCTCCGAGGCCATTACGGCCGAAGACGCCGCGTCGAATCAGGAAATCCGCCGTCTCGTAGAGGCCCTACCCGATGCGCAACGCAGAGTGTTGGCCCTTCACTACGGTTTTGAAGGGGACACCGTGATGCCCCTCTGCCTCGTCGCCAAGACGCTTCGCCTCGGTCCAATGCAGGTGTTGTCCTTTCATTCGCGCGCGCTCGCATTTTTGGCGGAAAAGATGGTCGATTGCGCCTGACCGGGATCCACCGTGAACAGTGATGAGGGAGGTCAAACATGGCACGCTATGTTCCGACGTTTCGATTTCCGGACCTGCTCCCTTTGATCTTGCGCGCGGCAGAAGCTGGCTTGCCGCAAGCTCAGTGGAAAATGGCCATGCGCTACCTGGTGGGCAACGGGATCGACCGGGACCTCACCAAAGCCGAGGAGTGGCTACGCACGGCCGCAGGTACCGGGTATCACCTGGCCAGCCGCCACCTCGGTCAGCTTCTGCGCTCCGGGATTTCTGAACGGATGGATCATGCCGAAGCTTTAACTTGCTTCCTTGCCGCCGCTGCTCAGGGCGACGCCGACGCCCAGCGCGAGGCCGGCCTGATGCTCGCAACCGGCCAAGGCACGGCACCGGATGCTGCCGCAGCCCGTCGATG
Source organism: Pseudomonadota bacterium (assembly GCA_043786345.1). Taxonomy (GTDB): domain Bacteria; phylum Bdellovibrionota_B; class Oligoflexia; order Oligoflexales; family CAIYRB01; genus JANOTL01. The sequence goes on along the minus strand of JAYVWD010000880.1, from coordinate 6,559 downwards.
GCTTGAGCTGGCATTCGTCAATGGCGACCTCGCCGCCGGCGTGCACGTTGGTCACTTGGAGCTCTTTGGGGCGCCGAACACGGGGAGCCCGTCGGAAAACAATAACCTCGTCGTGCGGCTAGCCCATTCCGGCAATCCGACCGCGGCATGGTGCCATGCCGTTCATTTACTCGGTACCGCCGGGCGGCAATCGCAGGAAGACACTAAGGTAGCAGCGGCCATCTTGGAGCCGGCTGCACGGGCGGGCGACCGGCGCTGCCAGCGCGAGCTCGGTCGGCTCTTGGCGTTCGGGCCAGAATCGACCCGAGACGAGAAGAATGGTTTGAGCTGGCTTCTACTCGCGGCCAAGGGCGGAGATGCTTGGGCCGCCGCACTCTGTGGGGTCGCATTTTCGAATGGCATAGGCGCCCCAGAGCAGCCGGAGCTCGCCGACCAGCACCTACGGGCCGCTCATCGCGGGGGATTCCCCGGTGCGACGTGGTACATGGCTCAGCATCGCTTGAGGCACCGGCCGCTCGATTCAGTATTGTGGCACCAAGTGCTTGAACTCTACCGCAAGGCCCTTGAAAGAGGCTTCGGACTCGCCCGCAGGGAACTATGGGACACCTTTGCTCCCCATAAAAACTATATTCCCGTCGAACCGGCTTTCCTCACTCTCGCTGAAAATGCCTTTCTCGAGGGCTCTCCGGGCGGCATGATTTACCTTGGACGGTTGTATGCCCAGGGTTTTGGTGAAGACCCGGAGACCGCAGGAGGAGATCCGACGAAGAGCCTCTTTTGGCTCGCCACCGTGGCAGAGGAGAACTACCCCGCCGGAATGGTTGCCCTAGCCCGCACGCTCCTCTACCCGCATGCCTACCGCGACGTGCCGACAGGCTTAGCACTTCTCGATTGTGCCGCCGCCCTTGGGCACCGGGACGCGGCGGGGATCCTCGGCTCGGAAATGGAGCCTCGAAATGGATCGATTTACGATCCCGAGTACTCGGCGACGGCGACCCTATTCTCGGCGGAAAGGGGTGACCCCATCGCCATGCACAATCTGGCAATCTGCTACCGGGACGGCCAAGGGCTTCCGCAATGTGACGACAGAGCCACCTATTGGTTCGATAAGAGCCGGACTACCTCGGTGGAGACGAGCTTCGAACCTCAAATTATCGACCTGGGAGGAACGCTGCTCGACGACTTTGCGGGTGACCGCAAGGAAGCCCGGGTCCTGCCTTTTGCACGTAAGAAAGCGGCGCCTTAACCATACGTCCCAATGAGAGGCGCCCGTGACTTGCACCGATCTGACCGTTTTTTTTGATAAATGCAGTTGGCCTGTTTTCTTCCGTCAAGGCAGCGCTCAGATCGTCGATACGAGATTTGTCTGAATCATGTAGCGGTTCGCGGCTGACCTTTAAAAATATTTTTCGAAGCAAATGTTCTTACAGCTTGAGAACCGGAGGAACGACGTGAACAAGGAGAACATTGCCGCCCGCTGCCCTGACTTATACAATGGAAACGTGAAGAATTTTTTTGCAGACGTTACCGATCCGAACAGCCTCGACGCCGAAACAATGAGGCGCATTCACTCGCAAATAGTTTTCTGCGTTTCAAATGAGATCCCCCACTTCATAGCAAGAAACTTTTCCGGATATCCGAAGAGCGCTCCGCACGAAGCGAACGATGGGACGAGATTTTACTGTGGTGATAATGCGTTGGCCGTTTGGCTTTATGGCAGTCTACTAGGCAGGCGCTTACCGATCGCCTGGAGCCTTCACGAGGCTGTCGCAACGAAGTCATTGCCGCTTTGCGATTCAAGAAGCGTGAATGGACTTCATTGGCGAAAAATCGCACACGACCCATTGGGACTATATAATGCTCGATGGAAATTGAGCCATGTCTTCAAATGTGGAGTAATTGACAGCAACAAAGTTCCAGTCAACTCCGTCACACTGACTGCTCGGTTTGTCCGGTTGGCACATCCAATCAATCACTTTCTTAGCCCAAAACCGTTCAATCGAAAAACCGGAGGGTTCAAATTTCACGGAGAGTCAGATCCGGCCGAGTCGAACGACATCTGTCAGTGGATCTGGGCTCAGCGGAAGTCCTTATACCCTGATATTTGCGATTGGTTCGAAGATGTCGCGTTGATTGCGGAAAGCGAGCGTTCGAATGCAGCTCCCGACGGCCGCTCACTTGAGTTTTCCTGGCATCAGAGAGTGAACCCAACGCAGGAAGAAACGGCGCCCGCTACTAACACCGCGCAACCAACAAGCCTTATTTCACCCGTCACCAAAACGACAAATGACCTATTTTCAGTTAGCACGCTGTCGCCTGAAGAAAAAGGAGCTACTTGGACGCTAAACGACTCAGACGCCAAGAAGCATTATTTCCGTAATATCCCATATCCGCACAGTCATCGCTTCTACAGCATTCTCCTCTCTTTCCGTACGTCAGCCTCTGACAAAGTTCAATTCATCGGCATTTTTAAGGTCGACATCGAAGAAATGGTGCGAAATGGAATCCTAAAGACTACACCTGACGGACAATCCGTAAAGGTCGCCGTTTGGCATGAAGGCGAGGACTTCGTGCTTAAGTCGAGCAAAACTAATGACGGCGTTCGCCTTGTGCGGCTAAGCAATGCGTCTTAGTGAACGAAAAGAGCGAAGTCGCCACTCTGTAAAACGAACCGTCCAGCACGAGGCATGCAATCCGCGAGGGTTAGGCTCGCGAATTTGGTGAGTACGAAGCAAGGTGTTCGCAGCTTCAAGGAGAAAAATTGCCCGAAAAGCTAAAGCAGGCCCTTCGCCTCGTACTCGAAAGACAAATCGAATCCAAAGATTGTGACGACCTACTTGCAATCTTTGCTGATGTTTTTTCCCGAGAAATCGTGGACTACAGCCTACTTGGCATGCCATCCACCATTTATGGATATGTCCGTGCTTTTTTTGATCGTTCCAATCCAAATTGGCGAAAAATATTCGGGCACTCGGTTTTCACTCTCGTCAACTTGTCCAACAAACGGGAATACTGGGTGCAAAACGTTTGCGAGAACGATCTTAGATGGCACTTCTTGAATCAATCGTCCTTTCAGGACGCAAAAATCGTCTACCCGGAACTTCTTGACGCGTACCAAAGCGGCGCTTCGAGTTGGAGTGCTGGACGCACTGCTCGGTCCACGACACCTCCAATGAATATCGACTTGGCACTGCCAATCTCGCTCCGATACTCGAACTTCAAGGCCAAACTTGAAAATGAAAATCCGGCATGTTCAAGTTTCTTCGGATCAAAGCTAAGCGCGGATCAGGAACGCGAGCTAACTTGCCTGGTCCGGAGCGAATCACCAGCACTACAGAATGAGATTCGCAGAGCATTCGCTCGTTCGCCGCGCCCTTGGTGGACACGATTTTCGAAGCGGCTGTAGCTCAAAGGCGCTTGACCGCCCGCGGTCCGAGCTCGCTGCCTGCAAGTACGTCGACGTGCCTCTTCCAGAACTTCAAGCGTGACGTGTCCGCTTTTCTCAAGTCGGCGCGGTGGCTCAACTGGCCGCGAAAAAGACTTGCTCAAGCTTAGTGAAATCCAGCAAACACCCCAGTCGGCCGCGCGCGGCGACAGGGTCGCCATGCACAATGTGGCGCTATGCTACCGGGATGGCCACGGCGTGCCGCAGGACGACGAGAGGGCGGCCTACTGGTTCGACCGAAGCCGTTTAGCCGCCGTGGAGGGCACCAAGCCACCTTACGCCATCGACTTGGCCGGCTCGCCCTTCGCGCGATACGGGAAAGAGCCCCAAGGAGGCGAGAGTCCTGCCATTTCAACAAAAAAAGGCAGCACTTAACTCCGCACGAGCCGTGGAAAGTCAAAGTACCGCATCGCTTTCCACCCAAAGGCTTCAGGCATCCCGGTAATGGGTCGATACGCTTTGGGAGAGGTTCACAGAGGACATCATGACACGACGAAACTCGCAAGTATCCCGCTTGTACGCCATCATCGGCCTTCTCGAAGGCGCGCCGCACGGCCTGTCGGCCGCTGACATCTGCAAACGCCTCAACGACAGAGGCCACGACGTCGGCAAGCGGACAGTCTATCGCGACCTGCAGGCATTGGGGAAAGCTGGCTTCCCAGTCTTCGAAGAGGGCTTGGACGAGGTCAATGCGCAACGCTGGAAGCTAAACCGTTCCACCCGCAACAATGACTACCTGGTCCTGTCCGTTCGCGAGCTTCTGGCCCTCTACTTCGCCCGCTCGCCGCTTAACCCTCTGAAAGATACGTTCTTCTACGCGGACCTGGACGCGGCGTTCCGCAAGATCGAGGAGAAGCTCGGTCCATCGGCCCGCGGCTTTTTCGATGAGCTATCAACCGATATCGCCTTCGAACCCGGCCCTCGTTGGAGTCTGGGCTTGGATCCCGAGGTGGTCGAGACGGTCCAGGTGTCCTGCACCGAAAAGTCGGTGCTGAGAGTCGACTACGTCTCCGCGCACAGCGGTGAGCGGCGCACGCGGCGCCAAGGGGCTCACTTTGCTCATTTCGGCAAAGGATCGCTCTATCTCGTCGCCGAGGATCTTGAAGCGAAAGCGTTGAATGTCTACGCGGTTGCGCGAATGTCGGAAGCAAGCCTGGAAGATGAAAAGTACGCGACACCGCCGATCGATCCCGAGGAGTTCTTCGCCGGCTCATTTGGCGTTTTCCGTGGCGAGAAGGCGGTAGCCGTCAAAGTTCGTTTCGCTTCGGCCATCGCTCCCTATGTGCCTGAGCGCCGCCGGAATGCAAGCCAGTGCGTCGTCGCAAGGGCCGACGGAATTGTCGATTTGCATCTCGATGTGACGCTCACGCCGGAACTGGAAGGGTGGATCTTGGGATTCGAAGCGGGCGCGGTCGTTCTGGAACTCGCCGGGTTGGCTCAAAGTATCGAGGCCCGCGCTGCTGAGATCGTCGACGTATATCGATCGCGCAAAAACGTAGCCTGACGTGATCAAAGCGTATCGAGGGACCTTCCGAAGGAAGCCACTCGGATTCTCTCTGGACCATCTTGCGGGACGTGAACTTTGAAGGAGGAACAAATAATGTCGAAAGGTGACAATTCTGCTAAACCTCTCCACCTTTCCCACGCCGAAGCCACGCTTCGGGTGGACTGTGCGGAACTCTATATGAAGGTACTGACGCGCCTTGAACTCGCTGTGCACTTCTTTCGCGCCGGTGACTGGAGCAATTGCGCAAACATCTTGCTCAATACTGAGGTTCTTGCCGAGAATGACTTCCTGTGGCCAGACAACAGTTGGGAAATCCGATACCAAGAGTCCGTTAGTCGCATTCTCTCTGAAACGCGCACTGCCTCAGGGCGTCCTGAACAGGACGTGCATCGACCCTGGGTTGTCGCAAACATCCTTTTCAGAAGCGGAACCGACTGGGACAGAGCTCATAACGAGTTCCTTCAGCACGCATCGGACCATCCGAACGACTGCCTAGCGAGATACTCAGTGGCCGATCTATTCATTACCAAGTGCGGCTGGGCCGATCTTGCATACGAGCACGCGAATGCGGCTGTTACTATCGCACCAGAGTTTGCCCTTGGGTATGTTGCGCGCGGCAAATCCATCGCGGAAATGGAATGCGAGTGGGGCGGCGACGTCGGGGCAAAACGACCCAAAGAGTCTGAGGCGGTTGCCGACTTCGACACAGCGCTCAAGATCTCTCCGAGTCTTGTTGATGCATGGCATTGTAAGGGGCTGGTTCTCTACTCAATGGGCGATTTACTGGGCGCCAAGGTCGCGTTTGAACGGGGCCGGGAGTTCGCTGCTTCTTGCCCGGAATTTTGGACTCTGTGGATAGAGATTGTGGACAACCGCATAAAGTCCTCTTTTCCCCTTCCCAACGCTTAAAACCTGATTCATCCGACCCTTGCACAATGCGAGCTACCCGAACTATAAATCACCTGCTCTTCGCCGGTTGCTCGACCGCTGGGAATTCAGGGCCCGTACTTTTCGACACCACAGGCAACATTTTTTGGACGTTCAGAACAAATACTTCCCCATTCTCGCGAACGTGCCTGCCCATCTCGACAGAGATGAAGAGGCCAGCAATGTCGGCATGGACGGCCTCCCTTGAAGACAACCAACCGGGGTTGGGCTGCTCAGTCTCCGCACACCGGGACAAAGATCCATTGTTCCGGCGAATCCCACCAGTTATGAGCGCTCAGAGCCTGCGAAGAGCGCAAGTTCTTACGCTTCGGGGTGCATTGAGCACCAATGGCACCGGGACCACCGTTATACGGCGCACCCGTGTCAGAAACTGGCAGGGGCCGGTTTAACCCGCAGATGGGGCGGCCCGGGCAGTGCGATCAATCGACGACATCTTCGTCGCTCAGCGACTTCTGTGCGAGCTCGTGGCCTTGGGCCGCCGCCTTGCGATACCAAGCAAACATCGTTTTTCGATTGGCTTTGACGCCATCGCCGGAGCCGTACCGTTGGCCGAGCTTGAATGAGCATCGCCAAGCTACGTGATGGGCTTCCCTGCAATTTTGACCAAGATCATTGGTGTCGGTGTGGTGGCGACCGCCAGTTATTGCGAGCCAAAAGGA
>JAYVWD010000879.1:0-4372 GCA_043786345.1 Pseudomonadota bacterium | reverse complement strand
GGAGAGGTTGATGTCTATCATCCCCGCCGACTGGGTCGGATTCTTGCTGTCCAAGTCCAGCTCGATCTTGCCGATGAGGGCGCCGGACATCCCGATGGCCGAGAGGAGCGGGGCGACCATGGGGTTGGCGCCCGGGGCGTTGGCGGCCTGCGCCAGGGCGAAGGACACGGCCTGCTCGATCGGGAAGCCGTTGGCGTGGAAGGAGACGTGCTTCGGGAAGGCGACGCCCTTGATCAGGTCGAGGATGCCGAAGTCGACCCCGACCTCCATATCGCCGGTGTTGGCGGGGGTGGAGCCGGCCTCGACGTTCGCCTCCGCGCGCACTTTTCCGAGGAGCAGGCTCAGGACGCTCACGTTGGCGCCCAAGCTCTTGAGCTGCAGCTGCGAGGAGCCGTTGGCATTCTCGATCTTGATGTCCTTCGCCTTGAGCCCGAGCGGCAGGCTCGCGCCCATATCGCCGATCCGGACCTGCATGCCCGTCTGCTGGGAGATCTCGGCGGAAAGCGACTCCTTCAGGACCTCGTAGGGGAAGGTCACAAAGAGGAACAGCGCGAAGCTTACGATGAACAGGCCGATGTAGAGGATGATGTGGAGGACGCGTTTCATCAGTTGCCCACCCCATAGCCGCGGATTTTGGCCTGGGCATCGAAGAAGAGCTTCGTGCCGTACCGGCCGCGGATCTGCAGGTCTTGTACCCGCAGGTATTTATTGGCTTTTTCGACTTCGACCAGGTAGTTCAGGAGGCGCGGGACCGAAATGTTGGGGTAGCGCATCTCGACTTTGACCTCCTGGACCTTCTCGGCCAGGGGGTTGTCGGCCGGCAGCGGGACCTTCTGGTCGTTCAGGCCTTCGATGGTGATGCCGAGGTCCTGCGCGATCTTCTCGAAGAAGGGCTTAAGGGCCTGGCCCTTGGTCTTCTTGTCGATGGTGTCGATCAGCTTGTCGTAGTTCTTGGTCTCCTGGTCGAACTGCGCCTTGAGCGACTGCAGCTCGTGGAGCGCGGCGAAGCTGTTCGACAGGTCCTGCTTGAGCGCGCCGACCTGGGTGAAGTAGAGGCCGATCGCGGAGAGCACGAAGGTGCCGACCAGGACGACGAAGCCGCCGAGCACGCCGGTGCGCTGGGGCGGGGACAGCTTGTAGAAGCTGTCCATCAGGAAGTCGAGCTTCTCGTTGTTGGCGCCGAACAGCCGGACGCGCACGACGTTGAGCGCGCCCGAGGTCTGGCCCTTGAAACGGTCGGTTATGGAAGCAACAACGCTCATTTTAGGCCTTCGGGGTGGTGTTGCCAGTGCCGGCGTAATCCGCGTGGACCGTGAACTCGATGATCTTGTTGTCGGTGCCGGGCTTCGCGCCCGAGCCCTTGTCCTCGACGGTCTTGAGCGTGCTCATGCCCTTGATCGCCTCGAGGACCTTGGCGTGCGAGGCGTAGCCGTCAGTCTCGCCCTTCAAGATCAGCTTGCCGCCGCCGGTCGGGATGGAGTTGTACTGGAACAGCGTGACGTCGACCTTGACGTCTTTCGGCATGCCTTCGCTCAGGGACTTCAGGATCAGGAGCGCCGGGCTCGCGGCGTTGTCGTCCATGAAGACGGTGACGGCGCTCTTCTTGTGGTTGATCTCTTTGTTGAGCTTGGTCGAGGCGTCGGAGCGGAGCTTCGTGAAGGCGGCGCTGCCGACCTTGTTCTTCTCGCTCGGGAACGCGGCGACATACTCCTTCTGGAACTGCGCCTGCAGGGCGTCGATCTGGCGCTTGTAGAAGAAGTACTTGAAGCCGTAGGAGAAGCAGAGGAGCAGCAGCGCGACCGAGACGACCTTGAAGGCGACGCTCGAGGCCTTTAAGATCGACTCGTAGTTCTGGACGTAGGCGAACTCGCCGCGGCGCAGGTTGATCTGCGAGTGGCGCTTCACCGAGCCGACGGCGCGCATGCCGATCGCGACCGACTGCGGCAGGATGTGCATGTGCTCCGCCAGGGCCGGGTTGATCTTTAAGTCCGTCTGGTCGATGCGGTTCAGGACGACGGGGATCTCGAGCTGGTTCTGCAGGTACTTGTCGAAGTGCTTGATCCGGCTCGTGCCGCCCGACAGGTAGAGCTTCCCCAGCGGCGCCTTTTCCCAGGTTTTGAAGGCGTAGAACGTGCGGCCGAGCTCCTTCACGATGGCGTTCGAGGCGAGCGTCATGCGCTCGGCGATCAGGCGGTCGTCGCCGGTCAATTCGTCGGCCTGGTCCTCGTCGCAGATGACGCGGGACACGCGGTGCTTGACGCGCTGCGCCTCGCCGAAGTCGGTCTCCAGGTCCCGGGCCAGGAACTCGCTCAGGTAGCGGCCGCCCAGGTTGATCGAGCGGAACATGCGCAGCACGCCGTCCTGGACGATGCAGACCGAGGTCTTCTCGTGGCCGACGTCCACCAGCGCGGTGCACTGGCCCGGTGGCAGGTTCATGTGCGAGGCGAGGTTGTAGAAGGCGAGGCTGTCGACGTCGACGAGCTTGGGGTCGATGTTGATGCGCTGCAAGTGCTCGAGGAAGGACGACAGGAAGTTCTTGCGCGTCATGACCGCGAGGGCGACCGTCTTGTTGTTCACCGAGCCCAGCATCTGGTGGTCGATGATCATGTCGTCCATGTTGAACGGCACGGCGTCCTCGAGCTCCGACATGATGCCCGCCTGGACCTTCCGCGGGTCGGAGAAGGCGAACGTCATGATGCGGCTCGAGATGAACTGCCCCGGCATGGCCGTGAGGATGCGGTCCGCCTTGAGGTTGTTCTCCTGGAACAGCTGCTCCATGCAGGCCGGGATCACGATGTCCTGGTCCAGCTCCTCGACGTGGGGGATCACGTTTTCGTAGAAATTGGCGATTTCGTACGACTTGAACGTGTTGACGATCTCGACCGCTTTGATCGAGTAACTGCCGATATCGAGGCCGATGACTCGCTGCATAAAGGACTTAGTCCTTTCAGAAAAGAGAGAAGGAGCATGGGACTATCTTCGCGAACTGGCCAAGTCCCGTCAAACATGCGGAACCCGGAAACTATTGCCGATCCGACCTAGATGACCTTCCAGTAAAGGACTTTATACGACTGTTTTTCATTCTTCTTAGGGTCGGGCATGACCCGCTCGACGACCGAGGTCAGGACTTTTTCGGTCCCATTGACAGAACCGCGCACGTCCACCCGGAAAACCATGGAGTTTTGCTGGAACCAGTTGGCGCGGTTGTTCGCCTCGCCCGGGTTGCCGTCGCCGCCGGTGTAGCAGAGCGTCTCCTTGAGGACGTCCGAGACCTTCTTGGAGGCGTCGCCCAGGTTCGCCTTGTCGGTGTCGCGCTTGCGCAGGGCGATGGTCGCCTTTTCGTTGCAGTCGCCCTTGGCCTCGGGGAAGAGGCACTGCAGTAGCGCGCGGTTGGCGGTGTTGATGTTCATTTTGTGCTTTTCGCCGCTCTTTTTCTGGAGCGGGAAGATCGTCAGGTAGGGCGAGAAGACGGCGTGGACCTCCTCGTCCCAGCCCTCGATCAGGCGCAGCTCGTCGATGGTGTCGAAGGGCGCGTCCTTCGAGCGGAGCTTCGGCTCGCGGCGGGCGTAGGGCTCGTCCTCGTCGTTGAAGCCGGACTCGGGGCTGGCGTCGGCCTTGATCGAGGCCCAGTCCTTGATGCGGTAGGCGAGCTGCTTGCCCTCGAGCTTTTTCGCGTCGAGGAAGGCCTTCTCGGCGGGGCAGGAAAACAAGGCTTCGAGCATCATCATCGTCTCGGTGCAGCGGCCGTCGACGCAGTCGTTGATGTCGATCTTCGAGCTCTCGTCGCTGACGTCGATGGTGAAGGAGCCGTCGAAGAGCTTGAGCTGGTCGATGACGCCGCTGTCCAGCACCTTGTTCAGGCCGAATTCCTCGGTGAACGAGCCCATCATCTCGAGGGTCTCGCCGCCGATCGGCAGGCCGTTCATCGCGGTCCACCAGTCGCCTAAGCCGTCGTTAAGGCCCGCGGCCTTGGGGTTTTGCTGGGCGTTGAAGAGGTCGTAGGCGAAGTCGGCGGCGATCAGCAGCAGCGCCGCGTTGAAGCCGGACTTCGCGAGGTACTCCGCTTTCACGGTGTCGCGCTGGGCGGCCGCCAACGAGACGTTGACCTGCGACGAGATGATCAGGTCGGTGGTGAAGAGCATCATCACCGAGATGATCATGATCGCGATGATGAGCGCGATGCCCTTCTTCTTCGTGTCGTCCTTGGCCGCGGCCGTGCTCAAGCCGTCCGCCTCTACGGGGAAGCCGTAGAGGGTCTTCGGGAGCTTCGGGAGCCTTATGCGCATCAGAGGTTCTCCCACTTGACCGATTTGTCCTGGTCTTTGAGCTCGGTGTATTCCCAGCTATCGGTCACGTACACAACGGTCTGCAT
>JAYVWD010000878.1:0-3596 GCA_043786345.1 Pseudomonadota bacterium | reverse complement strand
GGCATCTACCTTGCGGCACTCTGCGTGCTGCCTTCGGTGATGACGAGCCGGTTCAATGTCCAGTTCTACTTCGGCGGCACGAGCCTTCTCATCGTCGTCGGCGTGGCCCTCGAGACCTTCCGCCAAATCGACGCGCACCGTCAGTCCCTGCGTTATGACGCGTTCCTCAAAGGAACCTCCATCCGGCCGCGGAGCGGGGGCAGGACGGTATGATCGTCGTTCTTACCGGCGCACCTGGAGCGGGCAAAGGTACGCAGGCTGACCTGCTTGCCGACCGCAAGGGCTTCCGCAAACTCTCGACCGGCGACGCGCTCCGCAAGCACGTCAAAGCCGGCACCGAGATCGGGAAGATCGCCGGCAAGATTATGGAAAAAGGTGAGCTGGTTCCGGACGATGTGCTCTTTAAGATCCTCACCGCCGAACTCGGGCCGAACTCGAAAGAGGTCGTGCTTTTGGATGGTTATCCCCGCAATATCTCCCAGGCCGAGACCCTCGCGACCCTCAAGTCGGTGCACCCCGTGAAGGCGGTGATCCACCTCGACGTGGCGCGCGAAGAGCTCATCTCCCGCCTGAGCGGCAGGCGCGTCTGCGCGAGCTGCGGATCGACTTTTCACGTAAGCGCGAACCCGCCGAAGATGGCCGGAATTTGCGATAAGTGCGGCAACACGTTACAGCAACGGGCGGACGACAACCCCGAAAGCGTGGCGGTGCGGCTGGATGTGTATGAGAAAAATACCCGTCCAATCCTTGATTTCTATGCCAAGCAAGGCAATTACAGGAAGGTGCCGGGGGTCGGCACCACGGAAGAGATCTACAAGAGGTTGATGGCCATCATCGACGCGGTGTGAGCCCCCGAAAGGCTTCCACTAAACAGCTTTTGAGCTCTTGCCCAGGTGCGAAACTTGGGATAGTGTTGCGCAGCATTTTTATAGGCTGCACGGGTCTGGTGTCATTCCCCCCGATATTTCCAGGGGTTGCAGAGGATTCATGGCGAAAGAAGACGTTATCGAGGTTGAAGGGACGGTTAAAGAGCCGCTTCCCAATGCGATGTTCAAAGTGACCCTCGAAAACGGCCACGAAGTCCTCGCTCACATCAGCGGCAAAATGCGGATGCACTTCATCCGAATCCTGCCCGGCGACAAAGTGAAGTTAGAGATCTCCCCATACGACCTATCCCGTGGGCGGATCGTGTACCGGTCGAAGTAACTTTAGTTGAGGGTGTCATGAAAGTTCGCGCAAGCGTCAAACCGATGTGTGAGAAATGCAAAGTCGTTAAGCGCAGCGGCGTCGTCCGCGTGATCTGCGAAGTCAAGAAACACAAGCAACGCCAGGGTTGATCCCGGGCTGAGTGAAGAATCCTCCGAGGAGATGGATACATGGCACGTATTGCAGGCGTCGACCTTCCAGGAAAAAAGCGCATCGACATCGCGCTCCAGTCGATCTATGGCGTGGGAAAACACGTCGCGAAGCAGATCGTCGATAAGGCGAAGTTGAATCCGCTGATGAAGGCCGATGAACTCGACCCCAACCAGGTGAACGAGATCCGTAAGGCGCTCGACGACTTCACGGTTGAAGGCGACCTGCGCCGCGAGATCGCGCTCAACATCAAGCGCCTCGTGGACCTCGGCTGCTACCGTGGCATCCGCCACCGTCGTGGACTTCCGGTCCGCGGCCAGCGCAGCAAGACCAACGCCCGCACCCGGAAGGGTCCACGGAAGACGGTCGCCGGCAAGAAAAAGGCGCCGACCGCCAAGTAAAGGCGCGTTGGACTTCAGAGCAGTAGGGACGATTTTTTCGAGCAGCGTAAAGGTTTATTCCGATGAAAGCTCCGAGCACCAAGAAGAAAAAAGTCAAGCGCAACGTCCCCACGGGCGTGGCGCATGTCAAGGCGACCTTCAACAACACGATCATCACGTTCACCGATGTCAACGGCGACGTGGTCTCTTGGTCGACCTCCGGAGCCAAAGGCTTCAAGGGCTCGCGAAAGAGCACGCCCTTTGCGGCTCAGGTCGCTGCGGAAGAGGCCGCCCGCAAGGCGATGGACGCCGGTATGCGCTCGGTCGCCGTGCTCGTGAACGGCCCCGGCGCCGGGCGCGAGAGCGCCGTCCGCGCGATCGCTTCCACCGGAATGAAAGTGACGCTGCTCAAAGACGTGACGCCGATCCCGCACAACGGTTGCCGGGCTCCTAAGCGCCGCCGGGTCTGATTTTTTAAGGTATCAATTGGTGCCCGGCCACACAGCCGGACACTTTGGAGGATTGGCATTGGGACGTTACGTAGGACCGGTTTGCAGATTTTGCCGCCGTGAAGGCCAGAAGCTCTTTCTCAAGGGCGAGCGTTGCATGACGGACCGTTGCGCCGTCGAGCGCAAGGCTTACGCGCCGGGTATGCACGGGCAAAAGCGTGGGAAGGTCTCCGAGTACGGCACGCAGCTTCGCGAGAAGCAAAAAGTGAAGCGCGTGTACGGAATGATGGAGAAGCAGTTTCGCCTCACCTTCAAGCGTTCGGCTGAAGAAAAAGGCGTTACGGCGGACATCTTCTTCCGCAACCTCGAGCTCCGGCTCGACAATGTGGTTTACCGCATGGGCTTCGCCCGTAGCCGTAGCGAAGGCCGTCAGGTCGTCCGCCACAACCACATCCTGGTCAACGGCAAACGCTGCAACATCCCGAGCGCGGCGATGAAGGTCGGCGACGAGGTCTCCCTCGCCCCGAAGAGCAGCAAGGTCGCCAAATTCGCGATGTCGGCCGAAGTCTACGCGAAGCGCGCGACGCTCCCGTGGGTCTCGGTCGATCACTCGAAGTTCGTGGGCAAAGTCGCCGCGAACCCCACGCGTGACGACATCCATCTGCCGGTGAAAGACCGCCTCATCGTCGAGCTTTACTCCAAGTAAGTCTCGGATGATAATCAGCGATTCCCGGTCCCTATCGTGTTGATTAGAATTCGCGCCTTCGCGGAGAGATGGAGATCATATGCATCGTAATTGGCAAGACCTCATTCGTCCAAAGAGCCTCGAGGCCGACGCGCTTACGGACACCTACGGCAAGTTCGTCGCGAAGCCGCTCGAGCGCGGCTACGGTATCACCCTCGGCAACAGCCTCCGCCGCGTGCTCCTCTCGAGCATCAACGGCGCCGCCATCGTGGCGGTCAGGATCACGGGCGTCGAGCACGAGTTCTCGACCGTCCCGGGTTGCAAGGAAGACGTCACCGACATCATCCTTAACCTCAAGCAGGTCAACCTGCGTTACCTCGGCGAGTCCGATGCGACGCTCAAGCTCGAAGTCAGCGGCGAGAAAGTCGTGCGCGCCGGCGACATTCAGACCGACGGCGACGTCGAGATCCTGAACCCCGAGCAGATCATCGCGACCCTCGATAACGGCGGCAAGCTGTCGATGGAGATGATCGTGCGCCACGGCCGCGGTTACGTTTCCGCCGACCTCAACCGGACTGAGAACCTGCCGATCGGTATGATCGCCATCGACTCGATCTTCGCCCCGGTTCGCCGCGTCGCTTACAACGTGTCCAACGCCCGCGTCGGTCAGATGACGGACTACGACAAGCTTTCCCTCGAAGTGTGGACCAACGGCGCCGTCCGCCC
>JAYVWD010000877.1:0-13537 GCA_043786345.1 Pseudomonadota bacterium | reverse complement strand
AACCAGCGCAGTTGGCTCTACCGTATCCTGCCGAGTGTCGCGCGCTCCGCCCACCGGGCTTACGCGCACCCCGGCCTGCGGAGCGGGCCCGAAGGCGAGGTGCCCCCGACGCCGGACCAGCTGCGCTGGGATCCGCTCCCGATGCCCGCGGCGGGCCAGGCGGTCGACTTCGTGGATGGCCTCTTCACCGTCTGCGGCAACGGCGGCGCCGCGGCCCAAAACGGCAGCGCCGTCCACGTCTATGCCTGCAACCGCTCGATGGAGCAGCGCGCCTTCTATAACGCCGACGGCGACCTGCTGATCGTGCCGCAGCGCGGCGCGCTCAGGGTCACGACCGAGTTCGGGCGGCTCGACGTCGCGCCGCACGAGATCGCCGTCGTGCAGCGCGGCATCAGCTTTCGCGTCGCGCTCCTGGACCAGGAAGCCTACGGCTACGTCTGCGAAAACTATGGCGAGCACTTTCAGCTGCCGTACCGGGGGCCGATCGGTGCCAACGGCCTCGCCAACGCCCGCGACTTCCAGACTCCGACCGCCTGGTACGAGGAGCCGCGCGGCGCCGCGGCGAAGACCGAGGTCATCGTCAAGTTCATGGGCCGCCTGTTCGCGGCCACGCAGGACCATTCGCCGTTCGACGTCGTCGCCTGGCACGGCAACTACGCGCCGTACAAGTACGACCTACGCCGCTTCAACACGATGAACAGCGTCAGCTTCGACCACCCGGATCCGTCGATCTTCACGGTCCTGACCGCGCCGACGACGCGCCCGGGGACGGCGAACGTCGACTTCGTCATCTTTCCGCCGCGTTGGATGGTGGCCGAGGACACGTTCCGGCCGCCCTATTACCATCGCAACGTCATGAGCGAATACATGGGGTTGATCCACGGCGTTTACGACGCCAAGCCGGGGGGCGGCTTCATGCCGGGCGGCGGCAGCCTGCACAACTGTATGTCCGCGCACGGACCCGACGCGGCGGCCTTCGCGGCTGCGAGCGAAGGCGAGCTCGCGCCGCACTATCTGAAGGATACGCTCGCGTTCATGTTCGAGTCGTCGCTCGTCTACTGCCCGACGCGCCAGGCGCTCGCGACGCCGGCCCTGCAGAAGGACTACGTCGACTGCTGGAAAGGCCTGACCCCGCACTTCACTGGGTGAGGAACTCGAGCTCTTCCAGCATGCCGTCGTCGAGGACCATGGCCTTCGCGCAGTTCGGGCAGGGAAGGCTTTCGGGCAGCTCTTGGGCGGCGAGCTTCGCCATGTCCTCGAGGCTGTCCTTGGTCTTGCCGCAGTTCTCGCAGGTGTAAGGGAGCAGAACGGACTCGACTTTACCGCCGCCGAGGACGCCGTGGACCATCGAGGCCATGCTGGTGAAGGCGACCGGGCAGGCGCGGAACTGGAGACTGGTCCGCTTGCTGAGCTCTTCCATGAGGATGAGCCAGTACTTCACGCCGATGGAGTTGATGGCCCGGATCCCGGCCAGGTCGAAGACGATGGAATCGCCCGTAAGGGTCTCGAGGATCTTCGGCGATGTGATGCGGAGCTCCTCGTTGAGGTCGCCCTCGAGGGCGATGTGAGTCACTCTGCCTTCCTGCCTCGTCTTGAACTGCATGTCCGGCCTCCAATCGACTGAAGGTAGCAGACTTTGGGACCCTGACAAAGCCTGGCAAGGGGCGCCTGCGGCGACAGGGCCTTGCCGGGTCCGGTGCCCGGACGGACGGTCATGCGCCGCCCGACTTCGACCGATGCCGGAAGCATGGTCCTGCGGAAACTCTTGAAAAAGATTGCGGATTACCGGGTCGCGGCGGCGGCGGTCACGGCCGCGCTCGCCGCGGCGCAGCTGTCGCCGCTCGGGCCCGCGCTCGGCGTCCACGCCGAGCATCGCGTCCTGTTCGCGGCGCGGGAGATGCTCCGGCCGCGGACCCTCGATCCGCGCCTCAAGGTCTTTTCCTTCGACGACAAGACCGCGGCTAAGCTCGGCGACTTCGACCTGAGCCTCGACGACTGGGCGACGACCCTCGGGGCGCTCGCGGCGCGCAAGCCGGCGCGGATCTTCATCGACAAGCTGTTCGACAAACCCTATCCGAAGGACCAGGCGGCGGCGTTTCAGGCGCGCCTGGGGCGGCTCGGGGTGCCGGTCGGCGTCATCAGCTTCGTGGCGCCGGAGATCCCCGGCCGCGCCGGCATCGACCCGGATCGTCCCGAGTTCAAGATCCCCGGGGGGGGGTCGGCGTCCGAAAACGCCGTGGCATACGGCCCGGCGCCCGACGTGGCGGCGGCATTCAGCCTGATCGGGCATGCCCTCTACGACGGCAGCGGCTTCGTCGACGCCCTGGTCCCGCTCGGCGCCGGCCGCGTCCTGCCGCACCTCGGCCTCCTGACCGCCACCCGGCTCGAGGTGGACGGCGGCACGCTCCTGGCCGACGGGCGGCGCGTCCCGCGCGACCGGTCGGGGCGCGTCGAGGTGAATTTCGCCCCGCGCGCCACCTACCTGAAGCGCGCCTTCTCCCTGCTTTCCCTCGTCGAGTTCGCGCGCGCGGCCAAGCCCGTGCCGGTCGTGTCGGAAGGGGACGTCGTCGTCGTCCTGCCCGCGATGTATACCGGCAACACGGACTGGCGCGAGTCGCCGTTCGGGTCGATGGCGGGCGGCTACGTCTTGTGCGCCTTGGTCGATCAGTTTCTGCAGGGTCAGTTCCTGACGCCGGTGGAAGACCGCGGGGCCCTCGTCGCCGCGAGCGCCGTCGCCGCCTTCTTGGCGGCGGAAACCACGTCGATCGCGGGCATCTGGGGGCTCGGGATCGCGAGCCTGGCCGTGCTCCCGTGCCTCGCCGTCTTGGCCTTCGTCCTCTTCGGGGTCGTGGCCCCGTGGATCCTGCCGACGGCGACCGCGCCGCTCGTCGCGGCGATCGTGCTGCGCGCCCGGATGCGGTCGGCGGAGCGCGAGAGCGAGCGTCTGCAGCGCGAGGTCGCCACGGCGAACCTCGTCCAGAGCTCCTTTTTCCCCGAACGGCCGACCACGCATGCGGGCCTCGTCGTCTCCGGAACCGTCCTGCCCGCCTCGGAGTGCGGCGGTGACTGGTGGGGCCGCATCTCGGTGGGCGGCGACATTGAGGGGCTGATCGTCGCGGACGCGACCGGCCACGGGGTGCCCGCGGCCCTGGTCACGGCGATGGCCTTCGCCGCGACGCACGCGCTCGAGCGGGCGCTCGGCGCGGGCGGCACGCTGACGCCGGCGCGGCTGCTCATCCTGCTCAACGAGACGCTGGCCGGCCTGACGAACCGCGACGGCACGATGACCTGCTTCGTCTGCTTCGTGGATTTCGCGCGCCGGAAGCTCGTCTGCTCGAACGCCGGGCACAACCCGCCGGTGCTGATTCCGCGCGACCCCGCGGATCCCCGCGTCGCGAAGCGGAAGCTCGGGATGCAGACGCTGCTCTTTCAGCCGGCGAACCTGCTCGGGTCGCGGCCCGACTCCGAATTCAGGGACGTCGAGTTCGACTTCCTGCCCGGGGACCGCCTCGTGCTCTTCACCGACGGGCTGATCGAGAACCGCGGCGGGCCCGAGGGCGCGCCGTGGGGGAAGGGCGCGTTCTGCAAGGCGCTGGTCGAGGCCCGGGGGTTGCCGGCCGCGGCCTGCCGTGACGCCGTTCTCGCCGGGGCCCGGTCCTATGCCGGGGGGACGCCGCCGGACGACGATACGACGCTCGTGGTGGTCGATCTCCTGCCCGAAGACCTATCTTAACGCATTGATATTTAAATACTAAAATTCAAATTTTGCACTTCCGTAAACTCCTGGGCCGGACTCGCCGAAAGTGATGGGGTAATGCTTCGTCATGACAGCCTGGAGCCGAACCATGCGCCTTCCCGTCCACGGTCTCAGCCATTGCCTCCCGGTCCTCGGACTGCTGTTGGCCGCCTGCTCGGGCGGGGCCAACAGCGCCGACAAACGCCTCGGGGGCGGCCAGGAACCCGCGGCCGTCATCGACCAGACCGCCAAGACGGACCTCCCGAAGGTCGACGAACCGGTCGTCGTCGAAGCCAAGGCGCCGTCGGCCGCCGAGCAGCACGTCGACGTAACCGGCTTTCTCCCGGCGGGCGAATCGGCGCAGATCGGCGGCGTCAACCTGCGCCTCGCCGACGCCCCGGCCCCGGCCGCCGTGCTCATCACGAAGTACGTGTTCGATGACGCGACCGGCGACGTCAGCGAGGTTCCGGTCGGCGAAGCGGCGGCCGATGCCCTCGGCCGCGTCGCGATCGCCGTCGCCCCCGAGACCTACGTCAAGCTCGTGTGGACGCGCGCCGACGGCAAAGCCTTTGCCGTGATCGTGCCGTTCGCCGCGACGCATGCCTTCGCGACCGGCTCGGCGTCCCTGGCCCTGTCCGTGACCTTCAACGACGAGGCGACCGTCGCCGCCGACCTCGTCGACTTCGTCCTGCACTTCACCGGGAAGTTCCCGGCGGTGCTCGCCATCGCGCGCAGCGGCATGCTGCCCCTGATGGACGCGTTGCGCCTCGCCGCGACCAAGCCGAGCGGCGCCGAGCTCAAGGTGCTCCGCCTCGAGTTCTTCAAAGCCGTGCGCTCCTATGCCGACGCGCTCGTCGGGCGGGAGCTCGGCGACCTGGTCACCACGCTCGATCCCGGCGGCGTCCTTTCCGTCTTCGGTACGGCGGAGACGGCGGACGCGATGGCGCGCGGCAAGTTCGACCTGCTCGACACCTCGCTGCGGTTCGCGCAAAAGGAGCACGCCACCTTCGCCGCCCTGAGCGACAAGCTGCTGCCGCCGGCCGAGCTCACCTTCACCAGCGCGGTCCTCAACAAGGATACGGCCGACCAGCTCCAGAACGTGCTCATCACCGGCCTCTCGCAGCTCCTCAAGATCTACGGCGTGAGCGGCGCCGACATCGAGCGTGGCGTCGAGGTCATGCTCGCGAGCGCCGGTACGACGAAGGCCGCCGCGCCGTTCACCAAGACCCTCCCGCCACCCCCGCCGGTGATCTCGGTGGCGGCTCCGGGCGCCCCCTTGCCGCCGCCCTTGGCTCCGACGGTCACGTTGGACGCCCTCTTCGAGCCGCCGACGACCACGGTCGCGGCGGACGCGGCGCGGACGAACGACACGGTCGTGCTGGATGCCGACATCACGAAGTTCGCGACGGTCGCGCCGCCGCCCCCCGCGGTCTTGGCGCCAGACTATACCCCGCCGCCGCCGGTCCCGGATCTCACGCCTGCCGACCTGCCGGCGGCCGCGCCGACGGACGGGTCGCAGCCCGGGACGCCGACCCCGGATACCAGTCCGCCCGTTCCTGCGGCACCGTCGCCGTTGTGATCTCCGCGATCGGGCCGACGAGCGCCCACACGGCCTGGCAGGCGGCCACCGACGTAAGCGGGGTCGAGGGGCTTTCCTATGAAGTGACCCGAACTTCGGGGGCTGGCGAGCAAGTGGTGATGATGGTCGGAGCGATGACGTCCATCGACCTTTCGGGCCTCACGCCGGAGACGAACTATGCCATCCGGGGCTCGGTGACCGATGCGGCGGGGAATCGGGCGTCGTATTACCTGGTCGCGTTCACCACCAGCCCGGCGGTCGTGGATCCGCCGACGCCGGCGAAGCCGGCATCCAGCGGGGACCAACATACCGCGCTCTGAGCGCCCCTACGACTTCCGCGCTTCCACGGCCATCGACTCGAACGCGTTGTATAGCGCCGCCGGGCCGCGGGCGCGCGCATCGATCCCGTCGAAGGGCGGGTGCGCGCTCTTGCCGGTTTCGGTGAACTCCACCCCGACGAAGCCCGCTTTGCGGAGCGCGATCCCGATCAGCTCCCGATCATAAAGGAACTGGTGTCCGAAGTAGCGCATCAAGCGGTTGAGCACGAAGACGCCCGGCGCGCCGGGGCACTCGGCCGCGAACGTGGCGACGAACCAGTCGCGGAACTGCGCGCCCTCGGGCGGGACCTCGTCGCCGAGCAGGGCGACGATGCGGCGCCGATCCGGCATCACCATGCGGATGCGGCCGCCCGGCCGGAGGACGCGGAATCATTCCGCCAGGAGGCCGGCGCCCTCGGTGAACGAGAAGTGCTCGAACTGATGCTCGCTGAAGAGGCCGGCGAGGGCCCCGTCCTTGAAGGGCATCGGCTTCAGGCAATCGAGGAAGGCGACGTCGGGGTTGTGGCAGATCAGATCGGTGTTGAGCCAGCCGCGGATCGCGAACGGGCCGCAGCCGAGGTGCACCAACGGATCGGCCGTTTTCGCGAGGTACGCGGCGATGCGGCCGGGGCTCGTCGCGGCCCAGCGTTCGCGCAAGCCCGCTATGACCGTCTCAGGGTCGATGATTTTCACCGTGCTCATGCGGACTTCTCCTCGCGGACCCGTTCGCTCAAGGATTGGATCAAATCGGGGGGGATCGACGAAGCGACGACTCCCGCCGCGAACCACGAGCTCACGTCGCGGTCGATCCCGAGGCCTTTGTTGTAAGAATCCATGGCCGCGCGCAGGCCTGTGCCGAGGCTCGTGTAATCGACCGGGACGGCGTCCTGGTGCGAGACGACATACTGGGCGAAGACGCCGTTCGGCGCGAGGGCGGCGACGTCCGGCTCGTCGAGGAGGACCCCGAATCTCTCCGGGTCGCGGCCGATCGGGCTGTGCTTGGTGACCATGAAGCGGTGCCAGGCCGCGGACTTGAGGAAGCCGGCAGCGAAAAACTGGCGGACGATCTCGAGCGAGTCCACGACCTCCTGCGCCGTCTGCGTCGGGAAGCCGTAAATCAGGTAGGCGTGGACCACGATGCCGCTTTCGGTGAAGGCGCGCGCGACCTTCGCGACCTGCTCGAGCGTCGTCCCCTTCTCCATCATCGCGAGGATGCGGTCGGAGCCGACCTCGAGCCCGCCCGTCACGGCGATGCAGCCCGCGGCGGCCATCTGGTCCGTCAGCTTGCGGGTGAACGCCCGGTCGAAGCGGATGTTTCCGTACCACGAGAACGTCAGGCCGCGCTCGAGGATCCGGCGCGAGAGCCCCGCGAGCACGACCGGCGGGCAGGCCTCGTCCACGAAGTGGAAGCCGGTCGAGCCGGTCTCGGCGGAGAGCGTCACCATCCGGTCGACGAGCAGGTTCGCGCCGGCCTGGTCGTAGCGCCCGATGTAGTCGAGGTTGATGTCGCAGAACGTGCATTTCCGCCAGTAGCACCCGTGGGCCAGCGTCAATTTATTCCAGAAGTGGCAGTTCCGCATCTCCGTCATCGGGTTGTAGGCGCCCGCTGTATGTGGGAAATACGTCTCGAGCGGCATCCCGGCGTAAGTCGGCGTCCCGGTGTCTTTGTGCGGGATGTCGTGCTCGCGCTCGGCCGTGACGTAGGCGACCGCGCCGTCCTTCAGGTAGTGCGTGCGGAGCAACCCCTCGAGCGGGCGCTTGCCGGCCAGGAACTCGATCAGGCACTGCAGCGGCCGCTCGCCGTCGTCGAGCGTCATAAAGTCGATGTATTTGAAGAGGCGGGGATCCCGCACCGCGCGCAGCTCGGTATTGCAGTAGCCGCCGCCCATGACGATCGGCAGGTCCGGGCGCAGGGCCTTGATCGTCTTGCCGATGCGCAGCGCCCCGTAGACGTTGCCCGGGAATGGCACGGACAGGCCGACCAAGTCGGGACTCTTCTCGGCGATCACCCGCTCCGTGATCTCGACGATGAACCGGTCGATCAGCGTGGTGAACCCGAGGCGACGCTCGAGGGGCTCGAAGGATACGGCGCACTCGGCGAGCGACTCCGTGTACTTCGAGAACTCGAAATGCTCGTCGCTGCAGGTCTTGACGAGGTGCACGATCTCATGGATGAAGAGCCCGGCGTAGGCCCGCGCCCGCTCGGGGACGCTCTCCGGCGTGCCGTCTTTAAAGGACTCGTGCAGGCGGACGAGCGCTTCGAAGAACGGGCTCTCCGGCAGGTAGGTGCGGTTCGCCAGCCGATACTGGAGGATCGAGTCCTCGCGCCGGAGGAACTGCAGCGTCGGCTGGATGACCTCGGCATAGCGCCCGACGTTCTGGCGGAAATGGGAGGCGCCGAGCAGGGCGCTCGCCGGGATCCGGGGCGCGTTCCGCGCGATGTCGGCGGCCAGGTCGCGCAAGCCCTCCGGCGACAGGAGCCGCATCGCGACCCGCGCCGCGACGTCGTCCTGCTCCGCGTCATAGCCGCGTGAGCGCAGGAATCCGGTCAGATACGCGGTCGCCGGGTAGGGCGTGTTGGTCTGGATCATCGGCGGCGTCAGGAGGAGGATTTTCATAGCCAATTCATCGGCCGGAAACGCCGCGGGCTTGACCGGACGGCGGGTGAGGGGCCGGATTTTCCAGGGTTCGGGCGGCTTTTTTGCGGCTTCAGGGTAGCGTGCCGGCCTCGGCGCCCAGGGTCTGCAGCTGATAGGCGGACTTTTTGAGGACGCTCCAGGCGTCGATCAAGCCGGTCTCGGCGTCCAGCCCGGTGAGCTGGGCGTTGACGTAGCTCAGCGAGTCGATGATCCGGGCCGCCATCTGATGCTCGAGCGTCGCCAGCAGCTGCCGGGTGTTCGCGAGGCGTCGTTTCTGGATCGCCAGCTGATCGGCCTGGGCCTTGACGGCCGCCTGCGCGCCGTCCAGCTGGGCGCCGGCCGCGAGCCGCGTGCGCTCGAGGGCCTGCTGGGAGGACTGGTAGGAGAGCCGTGCCTCCGAGAGCGTGTAGGTGCCATGCTCCCCGAGGAGGTTCCAGGTCAGCTCGACGCCGAGCTCGACGGAGCCCTGCTCGGGGCTCCTCCGCTGGTCGGGGGTGGCGCTGTACCGCCCGTCGACGTATGGCGAGAGGCTCGGCCGTTGCAGAAGGCGCGCGAGCTTGAGCCGCTCCGCGGCCGCCTCGCTCGCGGCGGTGGCGCTCTTGAAAGCCGGCGTCTCGCGCAGCGCGGTGCGCGGAACCCGGACGCGCTGCGCCTCGGCGAGGGCGCTTTCCGGGTCCGTGTCGCACGCGAAGCGCTCGACCGGGACGGCGTCGAGCGCCGCGACGACCGCGCCGCCATAGGCCGTCATCTGCGCGCGCAGGCTCGCCAGGGCGGCGCGCTTGGCGCTGATGCGCAGCGCGATGTTCTGCTCAAGGTCGATGAAATTGAGGAAGTCCTTCTCGGGGAGGATGTGCGCCTCGACCCGCGAGCGACCCTCCTCGACCGCCTTGGCGGCGACCTGCGCCGAGGCCGAGAGCGGGCGGACGGCGCAGGCGGCCGCGAAGTAGTCGACCGTAAGACTATGAATATCCTGAATAAATTGGACGGACTCCGACTCCGTATCGTGCAGCCGCCGCCGGGCGTCGGCGGCCTCGGCGCGCTCGGTCGTGCGCCCTGTGCCGGCGGCGCCGCCTTTGAGGACGTCGTAACTCACCTTGAGGTTGAGGGCGTTCTGCTTCGTGCGGCGGGTCTCGCGCGCGAGCCCGGTCGCGGTCGCCACCGGCTGATTTTCCGCGACCTCATAGTTGGTCTTGAGGCTCAGGGTCACGGCGACGCTCTCGCGGTTCCGGTAAGAAACGCCGTTGCTCAGAACGTAATCATGGTCTTGCTGCGTCTCGCGCTCGGCGCGGACGGGGCGCGCGTCCGCGCGCGAGACGGTGGAGTCCACGGACAGCGGCGCCTCGGTCGTCGCGACCTTGCCGGCAACCATTGCCGCCTGCTTCCGGAGCTCTAAGTCGCGGGCGCTCGCCCCGTCACCGGCCGCGGCCGCGACGCGTCGCCAGAGGTCCTCGAAACGACCGGAGTCTTCGGCGCGCGCCTCGCCTGCGACGAGGAGCACGACCGCCATGATGCTCCTCAGCGCTTGCAAGCCTCACTCCGATCTCGTAAAATCAAGGCTATCTTCTCAGTGCCGCTCCCGCCTGTCAAAGCACCCGCATCCACACCACGATCGAGACGAGCATGGATCCCAACCGGACACCCGGGCAGGACGCGCTGGCGTATCATCCGTCGAAAGTTTCCTGGGCCGCCGCGGAGTTCATCCGGAAGCCGCCGGCTCTCGCGGTGCTCGTCTTCCCGAGCCTGCTCGGGGTCCTTCTGGCATCCGTCCTGCTCTATAGCTTTTTCACCAAGGTGCCCGTCGCCATCGACGCGGGCGGCGTCCTGGTCACGGAGCAGGCTCCCTTGCCGATGATCGCGCCGTCGAGCGCGACGGTCGTCGAGCTCCGCGTCCACGAGAACGACGAGATCCGGAAGGGCCAGATCCTGGTCGTCACCGACAACGACATCAGCGACGTCGCTTTCACGGAGCTCAAGCGCACCGTCGAGGAGCTTTCCGGCTTGATCGCCCGCGACCGCAAGGGGCATTGCGAGGCGGCCTGCGTCAACCGGATGCAGACGATGGCCGGCTCGGCGTTCCGGCAGACGATCCCGCAGGCCGCCCGCGACAACGTCCTGCAGGTCCTCGAGCTCCTGAACGACTTCGTAAACGCCAAGAACAACGTCCTCCGCAGCGGGGTCCTGACGGCCGAGCAGCGCCGCGAGATCGACGTGGCGAAGACGCAGCTCCAGACCATCCGCCAGCGCCACGCCGAGGTGGCCCTCGCCACCGACGTCGAGCAGCTCAAGAGCAAGATTGGCGGCCTGCAGGGCGAGATCCATCAGTCCTTTGCCAGCGCCCGGAACACCGCCGAGCAGGCGCGGAACCGCCTCGACGTGCGGCTCGGCGACCTCCTGACGCGCGTCGGCGACTTCCGCGGCGCCCAGGCGATCAAGGCGCCCTCCGACGGCTTCGTGACCGGGCTCGCGATCAGCGGCGTCGGCCAGAAGCTGAGCCAGGGCCAGCAGCTGCTCGCGATCGTCCCGAAGGACAGCCCGCTCGTCGCCGAGCTCGAGGTGCAGAACAAAGACATCGCGCGGGTCACCAAAGGCCTCGGGGCGAAGCTCCGGCTCGAGGCGCTGCCTGAGCGCGAGTTCGGCGCGATCGCCGGCACCGTCGCCGTGATCCCGGCGGCGCCGGCGCACGCGCCCGGCGAGGCCAAGCTGCCGACCTTCAAGGTGCGCGTCACCCTCGACGCGCAAAAGATCGTCCGGAACCGGATCGAATACCCGCTCCGCTTCGGCATGACCCTGAGCGCCATGATCGTCACCGAACGGCAGCGCCTCCTCACGCTCGGCGTCAAGAAGATGTTGAACCTCAAGGACGCCTTGACTGGGGACGAATGAGCAAATCGTCCAAAATCATCGATATCCTCGCAGAAAAAAGCCTCGCCGGTCTGGCGCCCGGGCTCAAGCAGCTGTTCATGGAGCGCGGCCGCGTCGAGCTCGTCGAGGCCGACAAGCCCTTGTGCGCCATGGGCGAGCCCATCCACCGCCTGATCATCCCGCTCTCCGACCCCCTCAAGCTCGTCGCGGGCGAAAAGGTCGTCGGCTACCTGCAGAAATTTCGCTCGCTGGCGTTCGGCCAGGTCCTCGAAGGGGAGCCGGCGCCGTATACGGCGGTCACCGAGGCGACGACCACGATCTTCTCGGTGCCGGCCCAGGACGTCGTGCGGTTCCTCGAAGGCCAGCCGGTCCTCCGCCACTACCTGCGCCTCATGTCCCGCTCGCGGGCGGTGCGCCGGCTCAAGGAGTTCCTCGGCGAGCGCGGGATCGACCCGCAGGTCGTGATTGCCGCGTTCCAGCACGTTCCCCTCGAGTCGGAGGACCATGAGCGCGGTACGCTGCTCGACCTCGAGGCGCCGGGGCTTTGGCTCATCGAGCGCGGCGCGATCCGGGTCGCGACGACCGCCGACGCCCGCGAGCAATTCGACGCGACCGTCGCCGAAGGCTCCTGGATCGGCGGCGAGGCGGCGGTACCGCCGGGGAAATGCTCGTATGTCGCGACCGTCGCCGAGACGGCGGCGCTGCGCCGGGTGCCGCTCCAGGCCTTGGTCGACGCGCTGGCCTCACCGGCGATCGTCGAGGCGCTCTATGCCGAGCCGTGCATCGTCCGCCGCAAAGTGCGCGAGGCGAGCGGCGCCGACGCGATGACCGCGTTGCCGGGCGAACGCCTGGCGCCGGCCCAGATCCTGGCGCTCCGCCTCGCAGTCGGCGTCGACACGCTGCGGTTCGCGCGCACCGACGCCGAGAGCGTCCTGGCGAGCGCCGTCAACCTCGCGGCCCTCCTCGGCGTCCCCGTCAACGCCGCGAGCCTCGAGACCGAGCTCGAGGTCGCCGGCCGCGCCACCCCCGCCGTCGTGGCCTGCGCGCTCGAGCGCTTCGGCTTCGTCATCACGCAGATCAAGTCGAGCTTCGCGAACCTGCGGCAGCAGAACCTGCCGGCGCTCGTCACCTATGGTCCCCGCCTGGTCATCCTCGCCAGCGTCGCCGCCGGCGGCGTGGTCCTGCTCGACCCGTGCCAGGGGGTCTGCGCGGTTTCGAAGGCCGACTTCACCGGCCTCTGGGACGGGCATATCCTCGAGGCCGAGCGCAGCCACGTCGACCTCGCCATGAGCCTCCCCGACGCGAAGCCGGGGTCGGTCCGCGTCGTCGTGATGGCGATGCTGGCGACCATGCGCGAGCTCCGGGTCCTGCTGGTGAACCGCGGCGCCTTCATGCTGCTCGGCCTGCTCGTCGGGGCGCTGACGCCCCTCTTGAGTCAATACATCCTCGATGCGGCGCTCACCATGCGCGAGATGAACACCATCGCGGTGCTGAGCCTCGGCTCGTTTCTGATCGCCATCTTCTCCGCCGTCATGGGCATGATCGGCGCGCGGAACTCGAGCGAGTTCTCGGCGCGCTTCGACCACCGGACCCAGACGCTCTTCTACCGCCAGGTGCTTTCGGCGCGGGGCGCGACCGGCGGCCGCGACCGCATCGGCGACGTGATGACGCGCTTCGGCGAGCTCGGGCGCGCCCAGGGCTTCCTGGCGAACACCTCGTTCCAGATCGTCTCGAACATCCTGTCGACCATCATTTATTCGGTCTTTCTATTATCTTACGACTGGCGCCTGGCGGCGACGGCCTTCATGGTCTTTCCCACGATCATCGCGGTCCGGCTGGCAACGCGCGCCCGGTTCCGGCAAAATAGCGAGCGCGCCTTCGGCGTCTCGAAGCGCCTCAGCAGCATGACGGCCGAGCAGATCAGCGCCATGGCGACCATCAAGGCCGCCGCCGCCGAGCCGGCGATGCGCCAGAAGTGGGAGAAGACCTTCGTCGAAGGCGTCACCCTCCGCCGCCAGCTCGGCACCGAGTCCGCGGCGGCGTCGAGCGTCATCGGCCTCGTGACCTCGCTAATTCAAGTGTCCTGCCTCTTCTTCGGCCTCAAACTGGCGGCGTCCCATGAGGTCTCGATCGGCGGCGTCTTCGCCGTCAACATGTACGTCGGCTCCCTGATCGGGCCGGTCGTCAGCCTCGCCGCGCTCTTCACCGACATCGAGCAGGTCAAGATCTCCTTCCGCAAGGTCGCCGAGATCCTGACCGGCGAGCGCGAGGAGCTCCCGTCGGAGGCCTTGAGCCGCCAGGCCGTGCGCCTGAGCGGCAAGATCAAGCTGGACCGCGTCAGCTACCGCTATGAGGCCGACGGCCCCTGGGTCCTGCGGGACGTCAGCCTGACGATCTTTCCCCG
>JAYVWD010000876.1:0-5744 GCA_043786345.1 Pseudomonadota bacterium | reverse complement strand
TACCGGTAGATCGCCGCCCCGAGCTTCGCCCAGAAGGGCGCGAGGCTCCGGCTCTCGATGCCGGAGAACGGTGCCATCCCGAGGTTGAACGCCGTGAAGCCCTGGGCCTTGCCCCAGAGCATCATCTGCACGAAGAGGAAATCCATCACCCCGCCCGGCGCCGCGGCGCCGTAGCGCATGAGGTCGACCGACATCTCGCCCGGCGGCGTGGTCAGCCAAAAATTGGCGAAAGCGACGACCGCGCCGTCCGGCGCCCGCACGACGCCGACGGGGAAATGCGCGAGGTAGGCCGGGTCGAAGAAGCCGAGGGAAAAACCCTTCTCGCGGACGCTCTTCTTCTCGAGCCAGTCGTCCGAGACGCGCGCTAGCTCCGGCATCAGCGCGGGCACCGCGGAGGCCGGGACGACCTCGAAGAGGAATCCGTCTTTCGCGTAGCGGTTCATGGCGTTGCGGAAGCCCTTCTTGCCGCTGCCTTCGAGGGTGAAGTTGGTCAGGTCGACCACCGCCTCCTCGCCGATCTTGAGGAGCGTCAGCCCGGCCTCGATATAGAGCGGCAGGCACTCGGCATCGACCTGGTAAAACACCGGCCAGCCCGCGTACTGATCGCAGAGGTCGCGAAAGCGCCAGATCAGCTCCAGTTTGTCGTCGTCCGTACCCCCGACCGGGTCGCCGAGCGCGACCCAGCTCCGCCCCTCGATGCCAAACATCAGGAAGGCCGTGCGCGCCTCGTTGAGCAGGAGGCGCTTGTCGCCGAGGAGCGCCAGGTTCGCCAGGGTTTTGGGCGCCGCGGCGACCAGGGCCTTCGCCTCGGGCGGCATGTGTGCCTCGTCGCTGGCCGCCAGGGCCAGCTTGGGCGAGCGCAGGAGGATCAACAGTCCGGCCCCGAACGCCACGACGACGGAAAACAGCGCGGCGCGCATCGACCGCGGCGCCTCGCCCCGCCAGGCGAAGGTCCACCACAGGTCGTCCCGGTATTCGACGTGCTTGTGCGAGAAGTACACGAGCCAGACCACCGACAGTAGGGTGAGCCCGATCGCCGCGATCCACGGCGCCGAGAACGGCTCGCTGAGCAGCGAGGCCTTCCGGTAGAAGTGCTTCCGGCAGGGTAAAAGCAGCAGAAATATGGCCGCGAGGATCACCGCCTCCTCGAAGTCGACGCCCTTCGCCAGGGAGAACAGCACGCCGGCCGCGAGCAGCGCCAGGCTCAGGTGAAAGGCGCCGTCGAGGCGCTTTTGGAGCCCGCGGGCGACGATCAGCAGCGCGACGCCGGTAATGCTGCCGAGGAGGTGCGAGGCCTCGAGGAACTCGAGCGGGAAGATCGACTGGAGCCAGGCGCGCCGCGCGTGGACCGCGGGCGTCGCGCCCGAGATGAGCAGCACGACCCCGCAGGCATAGACGAAGAGCGCGAAGATGCGCGGCGTCACGCTGGTGAACCAGCGCGTCGTCGTCTTGGCGACCTTCTCGGCGGGCCCCGATGCATTCGCGTACTCAAAAGCCCCGACCGCGACCATCGCCCCGGCGAGGGGGATCAGGTAGTAGATGACGCGGTAGACGAGCAGTGCGCCGAGGATCGCCCCGGCCGAGGCCTCGCCTGCGAAGGTGACGAGGAACACCGACTCGATGACGCCGAGGCCGGCCGGCACGTGGCTCACCACCCCGGCGACCGCGGCCAGGATGTAGATGCTGAGAAAGCGCGCGTACGGCACGTCCAGCACCTGGGCCAGGACCACGTAGAGGACGCTGCTCGCGAGCAGCCAGTCGACCGTCGAGATCCCGATCTGGATCGCGGCCAGGCGCGGCGTCGGGAGCGTGAATTCCCACTTCCAGACCTGGACCGGCGTGCGGCGGACGCGGCAGACGTTGAAGTAAGCGACCGCCATCAGCACGAACACGATGCCGATGAGGCGGAACCCCCAGGCCGGCAGGGTCGTGATCGCCGTCTCCGGCGGCAGCACGGCGAAGACGGTGCCCCCGAGCGACAGGAGCCCGATCCAGAAGGTCATCCCGCAGAAGACGACGACTTTGGCGATGTCGACCGGGCTCAGGTCGCAGGCCGAGTAGAGCCGGTAGCGGAATGCGAGCCCGCCGAAGAGCGCGAGCCCGAGGTTGTGGCTGAACACGTAGGAGACGAACGAGGCGATCGCCGTCTTCCGGTATTCCAGCGGTTTTTCCGCGTAAACGAGCCCGAAGTGGTCGTAGCAGGTGAGCGTCAGGTAACTCAGCGCCGTGAGCAGGGCGGCGGCGCCGAGGCGCCAGGCGGGGACCTGGCGCATCTGGGCCAGGAGCTCCCTGTAGCCGACGGCGCGCAGCTCCCGGGTGATCAGCGCCAGCGCCAGGCCGAAGACGAGGGCCACCGCGCACAGCCCGAGGAGGCGCAGCCAGCGGCCGCGGGTCGCGCCGAGGATCAATCCTTCAGGAGGCTTTTTGGTCGCGGGACCGCTTGCCATCAGCTTTCTCCAAGGCCTTCTGGGTCCCTAGTAGCCGGTCCCAGAAGGTGAAGTAAAGCCCATAGTTACACTGCACGTGCGCGTGGTGCGCGTTGTGCGCCTCGGCGCGCGCGACGTGGCGCCAGAACCAGTGCCCGCGCCAGGCCTCGGGAAAAAGCTCGTAGCCGATGTGGCCCACGGCGTTGACGGCGGTGACCAGGGTCATGAAGAGGCCGAAGGCCAAGGGGTGCAGCGGCAGCCCGAACAGAAAAAGCGGCACGAAGCCCGCGTGGATCACCGCGTCGACCGGGTGGAACATGATGTCGGCGAAGGGCGTCGGGTTGGACGTCTGATGGTGGATCCGGTGCACCCGGCGAAAGAGCCAGCGCCACCGGTGCGACAGCCGGTGCGTCGCATAGAAGTAGGCGTCGTGCAGGGCGAGCATCGCGGCGAAGCTCCCGAGGAACCACCCCCAGCCGTAGTCCGAGAAGTTGAGGTAGATCCGGGTCCAGCCCCGCAGCGCCGCGTAGTAGAGGGCGACCGTCATCACGGCATAGACGCCGCAGCTCGCGAGCGACCAGCGGATCTCGAGCGCGAGCTGCGCCCGGTCGGGCCAGGCCCTCTGGAGCTTGGCGCTCCCCCACTTATCCCGGTTGCGCACGTAGAAAAGCCAGTAGAGCCCGGCGGAGCGCGCCAGGTACTGGACGACGCCGGCGACGAAGCTCAACGCGAGGACGCCGGCGAGGACCGCGGGCGCGAGCGCCCGGGCGACGTTTTCGGGCGTATAGAATTGGCGGAGCTCTCCCAGCATGGCCCCATTTTATCACAGGGCCGGAGGCCTGGAATCAGAGGAGGCGCGCGCCCCCCGGCGTCGGCTTCCCTTCCCGGTCCGACACGAAGATCTGGACCCCCGCCGGGAGCTTCTCGGTCTCGAGCTCCTCGTCGGCCTCGAACTCCTCGTCGACCCCGTCGGCCTCGACCGCGACGTCGCCTTCGCCGTACATCTCGTCCCGGAGCTTCTCGGTGTTCTTCGGGCGGAAGAACAGCCGGATCGGCACCGAGTCGAACCCGAGGACCTTGCGGAACCGATGGGTCATGTAGCGGATGTAGGATTCCTGGATCTCGTCGAAGACGTTGCACTTGATGACGATCGTCGGCGGGCTCACGGCCACCTGGGTCGCGAAGTAGAACTTCACGCGCTTGGTCTTGCCCTTGATGAGCGCCGGGTTGTGCTCGAGGACCATCGCCTGCAGCGCGGCGTTGACGGCGCTGGTGCCGACGCGGGCCGCGGCCTGCGAGGCCAGCTGCTGGGCCAGCTGGATGAGCTTGTGGACGCGCAGGTTCTCGGTCGCCGACACGAAGACCACGGGCGCGAAGGCGTACGTGCGCAGCATCGCGTGGATGTTGGTGGTGTAGTCGCGGGCGGTGTTGTGAGTCTTTTCCGGGACCAGGTCCCATTTGTTGACGACGAAGGCGACCGGGCGGTGGCGCTCGAAGGAGAGCTGCGCGAGGCGCATGTCCTGGTCGGTGAGCCCGGCGAGCGCATCGAGCACCAACAGGACGACGTCGCAGCGCTCGATGGCCTTGATCGCCCGCATCACGCTCAAGGCCTCGACGCGGTCGTCGATCTTGGACTTGCGGCGGATGCCGGCCGTGTCGATCAGCACGAACTTCTGGCCGTTGTAGGTGAGCGGCGTGTCGACGCAGTCGCGCGTCGTGCCCGCGATCGGGCTCACGAGGGCGCGCTCTTCGCCGGCGATCCGGTTCAAGATCGAGGACTTGCCGGCGTTGGGCCGGCCGATGATGGCGATTTTGGTCGCCCCGGTCGAGTCGGCGTGGAAATCGCGCCCCGGAATGCTGCGCAGGCGCGCGAGCACGACGTCCTTCAGGTCCCCGACGCCGCGGTTGTGGGCGGCGCTGACCTTCTCGAGGTTTTCTACGCCGAGCTCGAAGAAGTCCCACATGGCCTGCGCCTGCTCGGGGCCGTCGATCTTGTTGACGACGCCGATCCAGGGCTTCTGGATCTTCTCGAGGTACCGAACGAGCTCGTGGTCGTGCGGGTGGATGCCCGACTTGCCGTCGAGTAGCAACATCACGAGGTCGGCCTCTTTGATCGCCGCCTCGGTCTGATGCCAGACGATGTTCTCGGCGAACGGCTGGAACTTGTAGTCGTCCGTCTCGAAGCCGCCCGTGTCGACCAGCAGGAAACCCTCCTCCTGGTCGTCGCCGAGCCAGACGGTGCCGTAGTTGCGGTCGCGCGTCACGCCCGGGCGGTCGTCGACGATCGCCCCTTCGGTGCGCGTGAGGCGGTTGAACAAGGTCGATTTGCCGACGTTCGGCCGCCCGACGATGGCCACGATTCCGTCGATCATTTTCTGCACTCCTCACCGCTGTTTGGGGCTGCCTGCAGGTTGTCCAGCGCAGCTCGCGCGGCCTCTTGCGAGGCCCGCTTCTTACTCGCTCCGCCGCCGCGGCCGAGCTCCTTCTCACCGATCATCACGCGCACCTCGAAGCGTTTTTCGTGGTCGGGCCCGGAGGCGCTGACCACGGCGTACGTGGGCGTGATGCGCAGGCTGTCCTGCACCCGCTCCTGGAGCATCGTCTTGTAGTCCGTCTGCGAGCGCGCGGCCAGGCCGCCTTGCGCGAAGACGCCGCTGAAGAGCCGGCCGACGAGCGCGTCGGCGGCGTCGTAGCCGGCGTCGCGAAACACGGCGCCGATCAGGGATTCGACCGCGTCGGCCAGGATCGACTCGCGGTCCCGGCCGCCGCCCATCGCGGCGCCGCGGCCCATGACCAGGAACGCGCCGAGGTCGAGCCCGCGCGCCACGCCGGCGAGCGAGGCTTCGTTGACGAGGCTGGCGCGGATGCGCGAGAGCTCGCCTTCGGCGAAGTCCTCGGTGCGCTCCATCAGGCGGCGCGCGATCGACAGGCCGAGCACGGCGTCGCCCAGGAACTCCAGGCGCTCGTTCCACGGCAGCGTGAGCTCGGGGTCGCCGGCGCTGAACTCCATCAGCGCGGAGCGGTGCGTCAACGC
The DNA here is from genome assembly GCA_043786345.1 of Pseudomonadota bacterium. GTDB lineage: Bacteria > Bdellovibrionota_B > Oligoflexia > Oligoflexales > CAIYRB01 > JANOTL01. Next base: position 284 of record JAYVWD010000876.1, on the reverse strand, counting down.
CTCCCAGAGCAGCGTCGGGTCGGCGAACGACAGGCCGAGGCGCCCGGTCAATTCGTCGAGGCGCGCGAACACCCGCGGATGCTGCGCTTGGAGCCGCTCATAGGCCTGGTAGATTTCTTCGCCCGCTGCGTTCGTCATATCGTCTAAGTTGGCTAAAGGGTGGCGCTATCTGGATGGTCGGTACGGCCGGCAGGCCTTTGCTCGGGATGCGGACGGGTGGCGTCGCTTTGATCCCGCCCGTCGTCGTTCGCGATGAATCCGCCGCCCAAGACCCGGTCGCCTTC
>JAYVWD010000875.1:0-4636 GCA_043786345.1 Pseudomonadota bacterium | reverse complement strand
CCGCGAAGGCGGACTGCGCCGCCCCGAACAAGTGGGTGCGCCTCCACAAGAAGTCGCCGCAATCCGCGTCCGCGACGAATCCCTCGGAGAAGAAATCCTCCAAATGAGGATGTGCTGGTTCTAGTGTTGTGAGGCCGATCTCGGGTTGGCGCGCGGGTCAATGGCTCGCGCGCCTTTTGTCGCGTCAGCGGACCAGCACCGGAATCTGGCATTCCCCGAAGAGGAACGGGCCGTCGAGCGTGATGCTGACGGCGGCGACGTCGCCGTTCGGGGCCGGTTTCAGGCGGAGCGCGACGAGGCGGGCGCCGGGGCACTGGTCGAGCGAGCCGAGGCGGGCGGCGAGGATCTTGCGGTTCGGCAGCACGGCGACGCCTAAGGCGGGCGCGTAGCCGCCGCCGTAGAAGGCGAAGCCGGCCGCCTGCCATTCGCCGCCGACCGGGACCGGAACGCTGCAGAGCGCGCTGCAATCGCCGCAAAACGCGGGGTCGCCGGCGGCATTGAGGCAGGCGTCGATGACCGGGCTCGCGGGGCAAGCCGCGCCGTCCGCCGCGGCCGTGCAGGCGCGCCCGCCGCCGAAGTCGAAGCCGTGCGTCGGCGCGCCGCCGGAGTTGGCCGTCACCTCGACGGCGCAGTCGCCCGTCTTGAACGCCGTCTGCGCGACGACGACCTGCACGAACTTGAAGCCGAGTCCGGCGAAGAGGCCGCTGCCGAGGTTCGCGGCGGGCTCGAGCGCCGCGGGGCCCGAGCCCGCGTTCACACCCACGACCTGCGCCCCGCAGGCGGCGCCCTGGACGGAGACGTGGACGACGCGCGAGGCGGAGTAGGCGCTGAAGTCGAGGACGGGGCTCAGGGCGAGCCCGGCGAAGGGCACGGAGAAATAGGCGGCGGACGGCAGGGAGCTCGTCGGCCCGGCACCGCCCGCGGCGCGGTCGAGGCGGGCATATCCCTGCGCGATCGCGGCGTCGAACGCGGCGTCGCCCGAGGTGCCGCCAGACGGGGCGGCGGCCGGCGTGCCGCCCGGGGTCACGCCCGCGGCGCCGCCGCTCGCGGGCGCCTGCAGCGTCTGTCCGCGCCGATCGAGGGTGGCGGCCGCGACGATCGCGGCCGCCGCGGCGCCGGTCGCGCGGTCCTCCAGGAGCTCCGGACCCGCGTCATTGCCTAGTTTTTTGAGGAATTCCGCGACGGCTTCGCTGCTGAGCATGAGGCAGTCCGTCGTCTCGACCTGTTCCAGCCGCCGCGGCTCGCCTTTAAGCGCGCAGAGCACGCGCCGCACCTGGTCCCCTTCGACCCGGATCGCCACGGCGTCGCCGTGCACGGCCTCGGCGTCCTGCGCCTCCGTCACGGGGGTGAGGTCTTTGACCTCCGCCTCGTCCGGCACCATCCGGCAGGCGGCGAGCAACGGCAGCGCGAGGACGAGGGCTCTCACTGCAGGTCTCCGATCGGCAGAAGCACGCGGAAGGTCGTGCCCTTCCCGAGGCTCGACTCGACCTCGATCGTCCCCTGGTGCGCCTCGACGAGGCGTTTGGCGATCGCCAGCCCTAAGCCCGTGCTCTTCTCGCCCGCCGTCGGCACGCTGCTCAGGCGCGAGAATTCCTTGAAAAGTCGGCCCTGCTCGCCGACGGCGATGCCCGGGCCGTTGTCCCGCACCCAGATCGCGACGCGCGAGTGCCGGGTCTCGGCGCCCAGGGTGACGCGGCCTTTTCCCGGCGTGTACTTCAGCGCATTGCCGATCAGGTTGTTGAGCACCTGGTCGAGGCGTTGGGGGTCGGCCATGATCCGTGGCAGGTCGGGGCTCAACTGCAGCGAGAGCGTCAGATTCTTCGCCTTCGCCGCGGGCTCGAACCAGCGGTGCACCTTGGTCAGAAATTCTTTGAGATCCAGGGAGACGCGGTCGAGGCGCAGGACGCCCGAAGAGACGCTGCCGACGTCGAGGATGTCGTCGATCAGGCGGAGCATCATCTCGCAGGTGGTGTCGATGGACTCGGCGAGGCCGCTCTGCATGTATTCTTCGGGGCCCAGGGCGCCGCTCGTGAGCATCAGGTTCGTCGTCTTGATCACGCCGAGCGGCGTGCGCAGGTCGTGCGCGATGACGCTCATGGCGCGGTCGTAGCTGCGCGTCAGGCGCCTCGCCTGCAGGTCCATGAACTCGGCCCAGTACCGCACGAGGTCGCGGGTCGACAGGACGCCGACGATCACCCCCTCCTCGACGACGGGCAGGTGATGGAGCGAGCCGAAGCGCATCATCGCGTAAGCGTCGTCGGTGGACTGGTCGGTCGAGACGGTCGTCGGATTGCGCGTCATGTGCTTGCCGACGGGCTCGGAGGCGGCGCCTTCGAGGTCGAAGAGCCGCACGAGGTCGCTGCGCGTGAAGATGCCGATCGGCGCGCTGGCCTGGTCGGTGATGATGGCGCAGTCAACACCGCGCGCGCGGATCGCCCGGACGACCTCCCGGACGGGGGTCGCGGCGGTCGCGTCCACATAGGCCGGATCCATCAGGTCGGTGATCTTGAGGTTGACGAGGCAATTCTCGAGAAAGTCGAGGTAGCGGCGCTCGGCGCTCTCGTGGAACTCGACGACCTGAATACCGAGCCCTCTCGGGAGGTACGGGCCCTGGTCGCGGGCGCGGATCCAGCGGACGCGGGCGACGCCGCTGACGTCCTCGCGCTCCTGATCGAGGCGCATCGCGAACTGCACGGCGGTGCCGAGCTCGAGCGGCACGTCGCCCGGCGTCTCGAGGAACATGCCGTTGCGGCTGATGTTCGCCAGCCGGAACGTCCCGTTCGTCTGCGGCTCCGAGCCGCGCACGTCGCACGCGACCGGTGCCACGCCCCGGTCCAGATGGACGCGGAGCTCTCGCTTTTCGATCAGCATGTTTGGCGTGCCTCCAGCACGGCCCAATTTTACGGCACCGCTCGCGCCAACGGGGGCGATATTTGGAGTTGAACCTCGCGGCGGGCGCGCCGGGCGAGCGCCAAGGACGCGGCACTCGCGGGGAAAGCCGCCGTTATTGCCAAAACGGCGACGATCAGCAGGAGGATTTGCCAATGACCCTTTAGATAGAGGTCAAAATGTGCGGATAAGAGGTTGCCGAACGAGGCCTTAGGCTCCTGGATGCCGAAGCCGAGGTAGCTGAGCGAGGCCTCGATCGCGACCGCCACGCGCAGGTTGAAACCCAGCATCGAGACCAGCGGCCGCGCCCAGCCGCCGCGCACGCCATAGCGCCAGATGCGGGAAAACAGCGTGCCGCCGAGCGCCGCGTGCGCCTGCCAATACCCGAGGTTTTGGTCGTGGCGGTCGAGGTCTCTTACCTCGAGGTAGGCGCGGACCGCGAACAGGCTCGCGAGCGAGCCGAGCACCGGCGTCAGGCCGGCGCGCTCGTTCCACGCGGCCCAGCCGAACGCGACGAGGCCGACCGGCACGCTCGCGAGCAAGGCGGCGCCGAGGTCGACCGCGCGGAGGAACGGGCGGGCGCCGCGGCGCGCGCGGGCGAGCAAGGCCAAAACGCCGAGGGCCAGGCCCGCCGCCGTCCCGACGAGGACGCCGCCCCAGAGCGGCAGGACGCCTTCCCGGATCGCGGCGGCGACGCGCACGAGCAGGTCGCGGCCCATGTTGTCGGTGCCGAGCGGGTGCGCGGCGCTCGGCCCCGCGAGCATATGGGCCAGGTCCATGCGCTCGCCGTAAAGCCGCGCCCAAGGCCCCAGCGCCAGCGCCAAAAACGCCAGGATCACGAGCAGATCGGCGGCCGCCTTGCGCTGGTCACGCATAGGATTCCAGCCGTTTTCCGAGCCAGCGGTTCACCAGCGCCGTCGCGCCGACGCACGCCAGATAGAGGCCGGCGAGCCAGACGACGACCTCGCCCAGGCCCGCCAGATCGCGCGTGCGCGCCAGATGCCAGGCGTCCAGGCCGAGGCCGGGCGCGTTGAAGACCGTCTCGACGATGATCAGCTCGCCGAAGGCCCAGGGAAGGCACTGGCTCCAGGCCTGCGTCAGCGCCTTGACGATGACGAGCCGCCGGAGGACGCGGTGCGGCGACCGGCCGACGGCGAGCGCCACGCGGGTGAAGGTCTTCGCGCTCCACACCTCGTATTCCGTCAAGGTCGCCCGGCGCACGGCCGCCGCCATCCCGCTCGCGACGAGGAGCACGCCCGCCGGCACGAGCGCCGCCGCCGCCAGCGCCGCGAAGCTCGCGAAAAAATGCACGGGAAACAACAGGTTGATGCCCGCCACGCGAAACGCGGTCACGAGCATCACCGGGCCGACGACCAGGGCGGGCAGGATCGCCGCCCCCGAGAGCTTCGGCTTGGGCAGGCCGCGGCCGGCATCCTTGCGGTAGGCCTGGAGCGCATAGACGAACCCGGTCCACCCCACGGAGAAGAGGAAGCACCAAAAGAGGATCAGGGTGGTCGTCTGGGCGTACTTGATCATGGCTTGATTCTGGCACTAGCTGAGCTCGATTTCCAGGCCTAGGAGCAACACGGCCGCCTCGGGGAGCGAGAACTTCGCGTTTTTCAGCACGTTTTCCAGGGGGCGCATCGCATAATTCTTGGCCCCGCGGAAGTCGGCCTTCGTGAGATTCGTCTTCTGGAAGTGGCTCCCCGAGAAGTCCGTCCCGCGGCAGTTCGCCTCGGCCAGGTTC
>JAYVWD010000874.1:0-5283 GCA_043786345.1 Pseudomonadota bacterium | reverse complement strand
TCGACCTCGCGGTCGAGCTGCAACGCGCTGCTCAGGAAGAGGAGCTTTTTCTCGTAGTCATAGAGGTAGAAGACGCCGGGTCCGGGCGAGATGTCGAGCAGCGACTCGGGGGGGACGCCCCAGCCGAGCCGGAGGCCCGACTCCAGGTCGCCCTGCAGGCGCACGGCTTCGTCGATGGTGCGGATGTTCCGCGCTTTGAGCCGGCCGAGGAGGACCTTGAAGAGCTCCAGCGTGACGTAGGTGTCGCCCTCGGCCCGGTGCATGTCCTCGCGCTTCAGGTTGAAGAACTCGGCCAGGCCGCTCAGCGACTTGTCCGGGGCCTCGGGCACGAGCTTCTCGACGAGCAGGTGCGTGCACATGAAGAAGTTGTCCATGCTCGCGTTCGCCGCGTGCTTGGCGAAGTAGCGCAGGAACTTCATGTCGCCGATGGTGTTGTGGCTGACGAGGATGCTGTTGCCGGCGAACTTCACGAAGTCCGGCATGATGGCGTCGATCTTCGGCGCGTCGCGGACCATTTTGTTGTCGATGCCGGTCATGCGGCGGACGATCGGCGGGATCGGAATCTCCGGATTCACGAGCGAATAGAAGGTCTCTTTCGGCTCGCCGCCGACGTAACGGATCGCGAAGATCTCGGTGATCCCGTTTTTTTCGGGGTTGCCGCCGGTCGTCTCGATGTCGAAGACCAGGTACTCGCCCCCGTCCAGGGTCTTCATCAGCTGCTCGCGCAGCTCCGGCGTGACGTCGGGCGCGCGATCCTCGCGGTTCTTGATGCTGCCGCCGCGCCGCTGCCCGCGCCGCCGCGAGCGGGGAGGCCTTCGCCCGTCGCCGCCGCCGCCATTACCGGATGAGTTGTCGCCTGGAGAGTTGCCGTCGTGGGAGGTCATCAAATATTCAGTCAAATCCGCGGGGTATAATTATCGTTCGGCCCCGGCGTAGACTTGACGTCCTCGGCACCAGGTGCCGGTCACATCACGGGGAACCTGCACCCCATCATAGGGCGTCCATCCGCACTTGGAAACAACTTCTTCCCCGCGCACGCGGTGGGGCGCGTCCCCGAGCCGGACGAACTCGGCGAAGTTGCCCGGAGCGATGGCGCCCAGGCCCGTGAGCCCGAAGAGCCGCGCCGGGGCGCTCGTCGCCATCGCCACCGCCTTCTCGGGGGCCAAGCCGAAGCGCTTCGCGCAGTGCAGGAGGAGCTGGTAGAAGAGCTCGACGCCGGGCACGCCCGACGGGCTGCGGCCCACCTCGGAGCGCTTCTCCTCCAACAGGTGCGGGGCGTGGTCGGTCGCCCAGACGTCGATCAGGCCCTGCCCGAACTGCTGCCGGAGCGCCAGGACCTCGGCGGGCGAGCGCAGCGGCGGGTTCATCTTCGCCAGGGGCCCGAGCCGCTCATAATCGTCGGTCGAGAGCAGCAGGTGGTGCGGCGCGACCTCGCAGCTGACGTCGGCGCCGCGCGCCCGGGCTTCGGCGACGAGCTCGACCTCGATCGGGGTCGAGATGTGCGCGATGTGCACCCGGCCCCCCCATTTGGCGGCCCAGTCGAGGATGGCGCGGGTCGAGGCGTGCGCGGCGGCGCTGCTGCGGATCTCGGAATGGACGGAAAAGCTCGCATTCTCGCGCTCCTGCAGCCGCCCTTGGAGCAGGGCGTGGTTGCAGTCGACGGTGCACTGGTCCTCGGAATGGAAGACGATGAGCTTGCCGCCGTCGCGCGGCAGGAGGCGTCCGAGGGTCTCCAGATCGTCCCAGAGGAGCTCGCCCGTCGTCTTGCCGTAAAAGACCTTGAGCGCGCAAACGGGGAGGGTCGGGTCGTAGAGGACGCTCGCGACCTGCTGGATGTTGCCGGCACCCACCCCGAGGAGCAGGGCGAAATGCGCGCCCGAGGCCTCGGCGAGCGCGGCTTTGGCCCGGACGTCGGCGGCGGTCATCGTCGGCGGGATGGTGTTCGGCATGTCGCAGACGGTGGTCACGCCCCCGCGGAAGGCGCCCGCGGCGAGGGTCGCCCAAGTTTCCTTGTGGGTGAGGCCCGGATCGCGGCTGTGCACGTGCGCATCGATCCCGGCGGGCAGGATGGTCGCGCCACGGGCGTCGAAAATGGCATCCGGGTCGGGGGGCGTGCCGGGAGCGCCGAGCGCGTCGAGCGGCAGCGCGTCGTCGGGCGCCGGCAGGCGGAACGGCTGCATGCCGACCGCACCGAAACGCCCCTGCTCGACGCCGAAGGAAAAATAGTTGCCCGAAATGTCCCGGGCGTTAATGACCGCTGGCATCCTGCCACCACCGCGACGAATTGTTCCGGGCGACCATAGCCGCCCTGGAACGACTGCGCAACATGAGCACAGCTGGTTGTAATTACTTGATTATATGGGACACAACGGCCCTACGGATCGGCTGCGGAGGACGGCGTCCCCGCCGGCGCCGGCAAATCCTGCGCGAAAAATTCAGGTGGGCGTCTGATCCGACGATTTTTTCAATACTCTCCGGGTCTTCTCCAGACACCACTCATTTCCTCTTCAAGTAAATTTAGCTACCGGCCGATAGTGACCTCAAGTCCACCCAGCAGTCGCAAGAAATCAGTGTGAGCTAAGGGTCTATCCCAATTCCATCAAATTCCCATGAAGCCAGCCAACATGGCATCCACTATTGCAAAGGACTTTATGCGTGACCCTATTCGCTCGGGCTTTGCTTTCGCGACGCTCGCCGTCTGCGCGACATGTTTCAACGTAAGCTGCAAGCCCAAAGCGTCAGGTGCGTCTGTCAAAGCCTTTGAGATCGACGCGAGCAATTCGTTCATCGCGCCAAAGCCGCACGACGCCTGGGCTTACGCCGTCACCGGCAGTACCAAGCCGCTGACGCCAGAGGTGGTCGCGCAAAAGGCGGGCGTTCTCCTCGAGAGGAAGGCGGGGCGCGAGTACAAGACGACGCTCACGGCCGACGGTGAGTCGGTGCTCTTCCTCCAAGACACTCCGACCCCACCCAAGCCTTGGTATTCAGTGGATGCGGGTGGAAAAGTCTTCGCCTGGAGCTACCCAACGTACCAACTTAGGGACATCCTCATCAATCCAAACATCTACGTCCGACACGAGAAGGGCATGGCGGCACGCGTCGAGTACGACACAAATAAAAATGGTAAGAACCTCTTCCTCATGCACTTCCCGAAGGCCGACGACGGCATTCACGAGCCGATCCTCGTCCCGGACACCCAACACTTCATCATCGCCGGCGTCGGCTACTATCGCCTCGGCAACAAGATCTTCGACTCGGTGACGCGCCTCGGTTCGCTCGAATTCCGCGAGCTGGGGAGCCGCATCTGGTCCTACGACGGCGACTCGTTCAACGTCGACGTCAAGGGCGGCACCGTGTTTTGGTCGCCTGATCTGAAAACCTTCTACTCGGTCGCGCCCGAGAGCGCGACCGCCGTTAAATGGTCGACGCGGGACGGGGAGGTTCTGCACAAGGAGGGCACCATCTCGGTCGCCGAAGCGAAAATGCCGGCACCCGCCGCGAGCATGCTGAAGATCAACACCAAGCTTGGCCTCCACAAACGCAAGGAAGGCGAGCTCCCGCGGATCACCTACGACATCGAGGCCGCGGACCGCAACACGGTTCTCGTCTACCAGTATGAAGGTATGATCGAGAAGAAGAAGGCGGGCTTCGGGCTGGCGGACGACGCGCCCTTCGCCAGCGACGACGATTACCTCCCGGAAGGAATTCGCCGGGCGCAGAAGACGGAGGGTCATCGACCGAAGGGCCTGAGTCTTGCAGGCCAGGGGAACATTCCGCGCTATGATCCGAAGCTTCGTTACCCGGACGGATACCAAGTCTTGGTCGACACCCCCTTTGGGCAGAAAGTCGGCGTGACCAATGCCTCCACCGCTCAGCAAAAGGCCAACGGCTGGCCGGAGTGGGCGCGCGGGAAGTCGGACGAAGTGTCCCAACAGGTCCTGCTTTACGACGGCAAGCCTGACGACCTCAAGTTCACTCCTGAAGGGAAGGTCGACCCGGGTCAAAATACGGCGACCCAAGTCCTGAACCAGAAAGCTCACAATGGAAACACGACGCAGCCGTATTACGACGGTGTTCCGCAGACGATCATAAAGCAGAACGCCGCCATCGAAAAAGAACGGACCGAACGCGCCGATCTCGAGCAAAAATTCAAGGAAGATACGGCGCGCGCGGACAAGCAGATGGCAGAGTACAAGGCTGAGCAAGCGAAGACTGACCAGAACCATACAGTGGACGGTATCGCCCGGAACCTCGGTGAATCGACCCTTGAGTACGCCGGCGGCAAGCTCGGCGACAAGCTGAAAGCAGGCGTGCCCGGCGCCGCGAAGGAAGCGGGCGACCTCGCGGCCAAGGGCCTTGGCGTCGACGCCGGGACGGCGACGAAGGTCGCGACGAAGCTCGGCGAGAAGGCGCTCGACAAGGGCGTCGATACGCTCACCGATCAGGCGAAGTCCCTTGCGAACGACGGCCTGACGGTCGCCACCGGCAACGCCGACAAACGCGGCGACGCCGAGACAGGCGCCAAGGACGCGAAGAACACGTCCGGTAACCTGCTCACCGACCTGCAGGACGGCGACTACCTCCGCAACCGCGCCGCGGAAGGCGCCGGTGAAGCCGCGGGCAAGGGCGTCGAGTGGATCGCCAAGCCTCTCGGGCCCGTCGGTGGCGCCGCGGCCAAAGAGGTAAAGCAGGACGTCGTCGAGATTGGTAAAGGGCTCAACACCATCAACGCCTACGAGCGCGCCGGCGAATCGGCCGACCAGCTGGCCGCGAACCGTGCCGCGTCAGCCGGCGCTCAGCAGTCCGGCGGTCGCTTCGCGAACGCGCTGAAGGTCAACCAGGATACCGCCGGCGAGAAAAACGACCCCGCCACCCCACCTCCTGACGAGAAATCTCGAACACCGGCGGCGAAACCGGATGCCGCACCAGCGCCTGCGGCGAGCTCGGATGGCGCGCCGGCCCCGGCGGCGAGCTCGGATGCGACGGCCCCGGCGGCGAGCTCGGATGCGACGGCCCCGGCGGCGAGCTCGGATGCGACGACCCAGGCAGCGAAGTCGGACTCGACCCCGGCCGCCGAGCCGCCGCCGGCGCCCCCGGCGCCGAGCGAGTAAGCAACGGGGCCTTCCCCGGAAATTCCCGGTGCCGCTCGGGCGACTGCGCTCCGGCGGGACGCCTTTTTCGGGATCGGGCGGCGCCGTCCTTCGCCCCGGCGAGGAGGCCAGCGCGCTAGATTCCCGCCGCAAGCCCGAGCAGAAACGTCCGCGCCGGCAGGGATCCGGCGCT
>JAYVWD010000873.1:0-1523 GCA_043786345.1 Pseudomonadota bacterium | reverse complement strand
AAAAACCCGCGCCCCGTCGCCTCTGGCCCTCGCCGCGGGAGTTCTTCGGCGGCGCCGACTGGCTCTTCCGCAACATGATGCAGGGCCTGTCCCGCCACTACCTCGACACCGAGGAGTACTCCTGGGGCTACCAGCTGGCCGAGTCCTTGAACGTTCCCGCCGCCGCCCTGGCGCTCGCGGGGGAAAACGGCGCGCGCGTCCAGGACCTTGGGCGGCACGCCGACCGCCTGCTCGAGGCGACCGGGGGCCGCCTGCCGCCGCGGCTTTTCCTGCTCTATTCAGGCAACGACCTGTGCGGCCCGACGGCGCAGTTCACGACCTCGTCCGAGGACTACAAGGACGGTTTGCGGCAGGGGCTCGAGCGCCTGACCGTCGGCGCCGAGCCGCCCGCGGCCGGCGCCGACGTCTACGTGCCGGGCTTCCTGAACATCCTGCAGATCGTCGACGGCGCCTCGATCATGGCGAAGCCGGTCAAGGCTTTCGGCAAGCAGGTGACCTGCCGCGAGCTCCGGCGCGCCGGCTTCCGCCCGACCGACCCGCACTACGACGCCGGCCTGCCGCCGGAGGCCTGGTACTTCGCGATGTTCATGCCGCCGAACCCGTCGGCTTACTGCCCGACGCTTTTCGGCGAGCCCGGCGTGAACGGCGAGACGGACAAGCAGCGCGAGGACACCGTCGCCGCGTTGGCGAACCGCATCCGGGCCTACCGCGAGGCGCAGCGCGCCGTCGTCGACGAGCTCAACACCGTCGAGGTTGCCGCCGCGCGCCCGGCGCCGCCGCGCGTGCGCTTCCATTATCTGCCGGCTACCGAGGCGATCGCCTTCGCGGCCGACGACATCGCGGGCGACTGCTTCCACCTTTCCCGCGCGGGCCAGGCCAAGGTCGCGGCCGCGATCGTCAAGGCGCTCTGAGCCGCCTTCGGGCCTTCAGGTCTGGCCGGGCGAAAACGGCGCGTCCGCTTCGCCGCACTCGATGCGCGCCACCGCCTTGTGCAGGGACTCGAGGCGCTGGAGGTTGTCGAGTACGCGCAGGCCGATCTGAAAGCCGATGCCGCCGTCGGCGACGGCCTTGCACCAGCGGACGTCGCAGTTCAGGACCACGATGAACGGCTTCGCGACGGTGAGCTTGATGACCTCGCCGCGCTGGATCCGCTCCGGCGTCCAGATGCGCAGGCCGCGGTCGGAGATGTCCCAGATCATGAACGGGCCGTGGACGCTGTCCGCGCTCCGCGTGGCGATGCCGCGCAGCTCGATGGATGCGATTTCTGTGCGCAGATCGGAGCGGCGCAGCGGGCTGTTTGCGACCGTCATAGAGGTGGCTCCCTTAGGTTCCTGGTTTGTATCGACGGTGCCTCAAGGGGTCTTGAAGATTTCAAGAAATCGCAATTAAGACGGTCGGTTAAAGCGATGGATCGGCGCCGGGCGGCGGACGGCCCGGCTAAATCGGGCGCCGGCGGGGGGGCGCCGCGCTTTACGCACTTTGAGGCTTTACAGGAAGCCGGGCAGCCTCTAATTACAAGGTTC
>JAYVWD010000872.1:0-3952 GCA_043786345.1 Pseudomonadota bacterium | reverse complement strand
GCTCCGCGCGCAAAACGCCCGCCTTGTGCACCGGCCCCACGGCGATGCCGCGGCCGCCGCCCGTGCGCTCGAGCAGCGCCCCCGTCTGGAGCGCGCGGTGGCCCGGGAGGACGGTGTTGACCCGCGCCAGGATGTCGGCGGCGGAGCGGCTGGGGGCGAGCTCGACGTCGAAGAGCCCCGACGAGCTGCTCACGCCGAGCGGCGGCGCGGGCCCCCTCGACAGCTGCGGGCGCGGGCGGATGGCGCAGTCGTGGTTGACCTTGAGGCCGGCGCGACGGAAGGCGCGCGCGAGCATCGTCTGCAGGTCGAGGACCGTGACGAAGGCGCCGGCGTCGATTTTTTGGTCGGACGCATATGGCGCTCATTTGCCGAAGGGCAACACGATGACAAACCGCGTCGGCGTCTCGTGGATCCGACTCAAGAGCGAGCCGCCATGAGCGGCGAGGACCTGCCTGCAGACCTTGAGGCCGATGCCGAATCCAGTGCGTTTGGAGGCGTCCCTGGCGGGCGCTCCCCCGCTGTCGATCACCGTGATCTCGACGAAGCCCCCGATACGGCAAACCCGGATGTCGACCCGCCCTTCTGACTGGGCTACCGTGCTCAGGATCGCGTCGCGGGAGTTCATCAGAAGGTTCGTCAGGACCTGCACCAGGACGTGCTGCGGACAGCCGACCGCGACCTCCTCGTCCAGCTTGCCCGGCATCTTCCCGCGCCCGATCACGATGCCGCGTTGGGCGAGCTCCGGTCCATACCAGTCCACCACGAGATCGATGGCTTCCGCGACGTTCGCGGACGACGCGCCGTTGGCGGACCGGTTGCCCGCCAACCGGGCGACGCTCCGCGTGACGCGCAGGATTTGATTGGCCGCGCGCCGAAGGCGGGCGTTTTGTTCCAGGCGATCTGCCGGGTCGGCCGGCGCCGACCCTCTCATGCGCGAGTCGACGATATCGAGCGTGCCGATGATGACCGCGAGCGGATTGAGGATCTCGTGGACCAGCAAACGACTCGAACGCCCGATGTTGGCGAGCGTAAGAATCTCCTGGTCCTCGTCGGGGTCGCTCCCGGCATCGTCGTAGGGCCGACCAAAGTCCTCCCGCATGGCGGCGGGGCCTGGACCCGCGGCAATTCGGGTCGTACAGTCTTTGATGTGCAGCATCACCGTAAACGTTCCGTCCGCTTCTACCGGCGCCAACTGGGCGCTGACCATGACGGGAAGCTCGCCATCCCGGGTGAGAAGCTTGGCGGCAACGCCCTCGATGAAAATGAAAGCACTGAAGCGCTCGAGGATCAAATCCCAGAAGCTCCGATTCTCTAAGACCAGGGCGCCGTCGACGTCGCTCGGCGGACGGCGCGCCTCATCCATCGGGAGCGCAGCGGCCAGGTTTTCGCTGGCGTAGGCGATGGTGCCGTCGCCGCGGAGGATGAGCAGCATCTCGCCGCTCCCCGCCTCCACGGAGTTCCCCCCGTCCGAGACCGGCGACGCTCGATTTGTCGGCCGTCGGAGGTCCGGCCGGCGCGGGCGGCGGGATGAAGTATTCGAGTCCATTTCGTGGAGTTCTACAGTCATGGGGGCAGATTCGTCCGAAAAGCGGGCCGACTTGACCACTTGTTTTAGTAAGGTGTAAGTCCGCGTTCAAGCGCGACTTTAGCCCTGCGGGAGCACCGGCGTCGCGACGTCGCCGGAGGGCCGGGCCTTCGGAGAGGCCTCGCCTCGTGCAGGAAAAGGCTTCCGGTAGTCTTGAGTCGCCTCCCTCGAACGACAGGGCGATGAAGCCGAATTCCGGACGTCCACAGCGAAACTAGGCTTCGAACTCGCGTTCGACACAGGCCGACTGCGGCGAGCGCGCCGTGTCGGCCTGCCGTTCGGCGAACCAAGTGTCCCCCTCTCGGGAAAGGACACGGAATTGGAGCGTTTTTTCCGGCTCGTGACGCTTGCAAGTAAATTTCTCGACTCCTGGCCGTAGCGGTTCCCATGGCGCGAGTTTTGCGTCAGGAAGCAGAGCACAGGAAGCGACATCACCTGTCGGCAGGTCCGACGAAGCGCCGTCCGCTCACGGGGTGCCCGGGGACGAGGACCCGCGCGTCATCCTCAGCCGAGGAGTCCGCCGCGGTGCTCCGCCCGCAAAAAGCCCGTCTTGTGCACCGGCACCACGGCGATGCCGCGGCCGCCGCCCGTGCGCTCGAGCAGCGCGTCGATCATCGTGAAGGGGCTCACGGACTGGCCGCTCGGGGCGTAGAGTGTGAAGGCGACGCGCTCGGCATCGGCGTGCACGGCCTCGAGGTTGTCTTTGAGGTTGACGATGGAGACGCGCTCCTCGCCGTCGCGGGTGGCGCGCGTGCGCTTGACGATGACCCGGTCGGCGGCGGCGATGGCGGCGAGGCGGGCGTCGATGGCGGCGTCGTCCAGGCCGGCGGCGTTGAGGCTCGTGCGGGAGACCTGGTAGGTGACGGCGCGGATCAGGTTCGCGAGGGTCGGGTCGGCGGGATCGAGCAGCGCCCCCGTCCGGAGCGCCAGGTGGCCCGGGAGGAAGGTATTGACCCGCGCCAGGATGTCCGCGGCGGAGTGGCTGGTGGCGAGCTCGACGTCGAAGAGCTCCGAGGAGCTGCTCACGCCGAGCGGCAGCGCGGGCCCCATCGACAGCTGCGGGCGCGGGCGGATGCCGTTGTCGTAGTTGACTTTGAGGCCGGCGCGGCGGAAGGCGCGCGCGAGCATCGTCTGCAGGTCGAGGACCGTGACGAAGACGCCGGCGTCGATTTTTTGGTATTGAAACCGATAACTTCGCCAGGAGTCCGTCACCGTCTCGTCGGTGTTCGGCGGGATCGGCGCGACGGCGACCGCGTTCTTGTGGACGATCGGCGCGATGCCGTTTTTTTCCGTGCACAGGCCGCACTCGTGGCAGGCCGCGAACGAGCAATCTTCCGTCGCGATCCCGTAGAGCGCCTTGACGTACTCGTTCTTGAAGAACTTCGGGTGGATGCCGCAGTAGACGCGGTGCCAGGGCAGGCGCTCCTCGAGGTCGCGCCCGCGCAGGCCCTCGGCGATGAAGTCGTGGCCGGTCTCGCCCTTGAGCTCCTGCGCGGCCCGCTGCCACAGGGCGACCTCGAACTTCTCCTGCCAGCAGTCGAAGACGGCGCCTAAGTCGTGGGCGCGCTCGATCAGGTCGGCGCAGCGCCGGTCGCCGCGCGCGACCAGGCCTTCGGCGAAGGAGTTGTCGGCGGAGTGGCTGCGGAAGCTGATCTTGTCTTTGAACTGGATGGCGTCGCGGACGAGCTTTTGTTTGCGCAGGATCTCGGCGTGGGAGATCTGCTCGTGCCATTGGAACGGCGTGTGCGGTTTCGGCACGAAGTTCGACACCGACACGGTCACCGCCTTGCGCCCGGGGAGGTCGGCGGTGCGGCGGATCACGGTGTTCGCGAGTGCTCCGATCGCGACGACGTCCTCGTCGGTCTCGGTCGGCTGCCCGATCATGAAATACATCTTCACCGACTGCCAGCCGTTGCGGAACAGCATGCGCGCCGTCTCGACGACCTCGTCCTCGGTGAAGTTTTTGTTGATGACGTTGCGCAGGCGCTGCGAGCCGGCCTCGGGCGCGATCGTGAAGCCGGACCGGCGCTCTTCCTTTAAGACCTCGAGGTAGGATTCGTCGAGCGCCTCGAGGCGGGTCGAGGGCAGGCTCACGCTCAGGTGCTGGTCCTTGTAGCGTGCCATCACCTGTTTCATGACCGGATGCAGGTGGCTGTAATCCGCCGAGGACAGCGAGAGGAGCCCGATGTCGGCGATGCCGGTGGCGGCGACGCTCTTCTCGATGATCTCGAGGATCTTGTTGGGGTTGCGCTCGCGGCGGGGCCGGTAGATGTAGCCGGCCTGGCAGAAGCGGCAGCTCCGCGTGCAGCCGCGCTGGATCTCGACCGAGACGCGCTCATGGATCGGCGTGATCGCCGGCGTCACGGG
>JAYVWD010000871.1:0-3988 GCA_043786345.1 Pseudomonadota bacterium | reverse complement strand
CCCCACGGCCGCGGGCTGCACCTCGTCACGGCCGAGATCCGGCGCGGCATCCCGGAGCGCGGCCGGATCCACATCGGCCTTCTGCACGCCTTCCTCCAGCACACCTCCGCCTCGCTCGCGATCAACGAAAATGCCGACGCCGACATGCGCGCCGACCTGGCCGACGCCCTCGACGGGCTGGCGCCGGACGACGCCGGCTTTCGGTGAAGCCCGAGAGGATCACGACGGCGCCGACCGGCTGCGCGACGAGGGCCTGCTCGTAGGCGACCCTGGCGCCGCCCACGCTCGGGAACGTGCCCGTCGACACCGCGGCGCCGGCAGCGCCCGCCGCCGGAGCGCTAAGCGCCGAAATAAACAAACAAATAAGCCGGATTCGCATCGGAATTGCCTTAGAAGGTCTTGCTCAGGCCCACGACCAGCGACAGCTCATTGACGGTCTCGCCGACCGCCTGGTCGAAGGCCGCCTCGTAGCGGGGATCGGACATCGTAAAGCTGCGCAGCGTGTAAGTAAACGTCGCCTGGCCGAAGATCCACTCGATCGGCGCCATCTTGAAGCTCACCGACAGCGAGGTCTCGGAGCCGTCGGCGGGGACGGCAACCTTGGGGGTCACGGGCGGCGCGGTCGGATCCACCGGCTGGGTCGGATCGACGGGCGGGGTCGTCGCGGGCGGCGTTGTCGGGGGCGGCGTCGTGCCGGTGCCCGGCGCGTCGGGGAGCTTGTCGAGCTGAACCTTGTAGCCCGTGAGCTGCCGCGAGCCGCCGGTCACGATGAACTGCCCGCCGAACTCGAAGGACTTGGTGCCCTGGAGCGAGATCTTGAGCGCGTTGTCCTCCTCGCTCTTGATGTAGCCGGCCGGCGGCGCGAAGATGGTGTACGTGACGCCGGCGTTGAGCGAGAAGGTGTCGAAGGTCTTGGTAAGCGACAGGCTGATCGCCTGCGTCACGCCGAAAAAGAGCCCCGCCCCGAGGTAGCCGGGCGGCGGCAACGTGGTCGGCGTCGAGGTCGTTTGCGTGAACCCCAGGTCGATCGTGGTGGTCTCGAAGCTCTTGGCGATGTCGCCGCCCACGATCAGCGTGTTCTTCGTGACGACGCCGGTCGGGTCGCTGTCGTCGGTCATCTTGACGGTGCCTTTGACGTCGATCGACTCGCCGTTGAAGCTGACCGTGCCATAGGGGCCTTTGGACTCGGTCTTCGCGTCGGCCTTGAAATCGGGGAGCGTGTCCTGGAACGAGTACCCGCCCATCACGTCGAGCTTGCCGGCGACGGGGTAGGCGCCCTCCGGGTTCAGGAACAGGACGAAGGTGTTGGCCGAGGCCGAGTCGACCGGCTGCTCCTGCTCGAGGATCGTGTTGGGGTCGGTGCTGTAGGCGATGTACTTGGTCTTCGCGCCCTTCGACGAGGCAGCGATCTGCGAGCCGTCGAGCCCGAGGGAGAAATACGGCTGCCCGCCGCCCGGCTTGGCGTCGGCGAGGTACTTGCCTTTGTAGCTGACTTTGAGGGTGCTCGAGGTCGAGGTGGTCTTCTGGGTCTGGTAGCCGAAGTAGTCGGTGGTGCCGGCCTTTTGCTCGATGTTGAGGCTCGGGGTGACCTCGTTCTTGAAGCCGGCCGGCGGCGGCTTCGGCTTTTCCGGCTTTTTCGCGGCGGAGCCGGAGCCCGAGCCGGAGCCGGCGTCGGGCGGCGGCCCGCCCATCATCGCGGCCGCGGCGGCGGGGTCCACGTAAGACGGCGCCGGCGGCGGCGGCGGCGTCGGCACGATGACGTAGGGGTTGCCGATGCCGCCGTGCCCGCCAGGGCCCGCGTTGAAGCGCTCGGAGCGGGCGGCGCGGCGGGCCTGCGACAGAGCCTCGCGGCGCGTGCCTTCCAGGGAAGGCGGCAGGTCGTGCGCGCGCTGGAGCCAGGTGATCGCCTTGTCCCAGTCGCGCAGGCGGGCGTGGCTGATCCCGCGGTAAAAGTGCGCGAGGTTGGCGTATTTACTGCTCGACGGCACGCGGCCGAAGCCGGTGACGGCGCGCTTGTAGTTCTTCTTGGCGAACATCGTGATCGCGAACTCGTAGGCCACGTCGGGCGTGACGAGGTCGCTGCTTATGCCCTTGAAGTACTTGTAGGCCTTCGCCATCTTCCCCTCGCGGAAGAAGATCCGACCGAGCAGCATCTTCGCGGGCTGGAAGTCGGACTGTTTGCGGACGATCTGGGCCAGGATCTTCTGCGCGACCTTGAACTTCTCTTCCTTGAAGGCCTTTTGGGCCTGGCGGAACATCTGCACCGAGGTGGGGGCGGCGCGCGCTTCCGACGCCGCGCACAACGCGACGGCAACCCCGAGCGCGACGGCGCGCGGGCGCACGCCGGCAGCTGCGATCAGCAGCGCGCGGAGGAGCGCCAAGCCGGCTCTTCGGGATTTCCAAACCTTGAGGTTCACACACCGATTTTACCACGAGCGCCGCTTCAAAAGCCGCGCGGCGCAAGGCGTTCGGGACACTTGACCCGACGCGCCAGGCAATCCCTGCCGCTCTTCAGTGCGCCATCTTCACGTCGGGAAACTCGGCCTCGACCTTTTCCACGGCTTTTTCGACCGGGACGGACGGGGCGGGCTTCGCCAGCGACTTGAAGAGCTTTTGCTCGGCGCGGTAGTCGAAGTGGGTAAAAAAGTCGGCTTTCGCAACCCGGTCGGCGCTTTGCGCGAGCTGCGCGACCAGGTCCGGCGACGGCACGCCGCGCTGCGCCGCGACGATCCGCAGGAGCGACCAGCTGGCGCGGTCGTCGGTGTAGGTCTGCCAGTCGTCGGACCCGGCAGGACCTGCCGCCTTGCAGCGCCCGAGCGCCGCCACGTCGCGCGCGGCCTCGAGGCAGGTCCACTGCGAAAGCGGGTCGCTCGCGACGGCGCTCGTCGGCACGCGCGAGCTGCCGTCGCGCGCGAGCTCGAGCACCCACTGCAGGCGTTGGTGGATCTTGTTCATGCCGAGCCGGTCCCACTCGGCCTGCGCCGCTTGCCCCGAACTCTGTTCGCCCGCGACCGCGGTCAACGCCCGGTCGGCCTGGTTGAGGCACATGATGTAGTAGGAGTCGCCCGGCATCCAGCCCGGCGTCGCGACAGCCAGGCGCCGGCGGATCCAGTGCGGATCCCAGGCGAGGATGCGCGCCCAGTGGTCGCGCACGAACTTGCGGTCGTTGGCCAATTGCCCGCTCGCGCCGCGCGCCGCGCTGCGCCAGTATTTGCGCCAAAGCTTGAACGAGCAGTCAGCCGGCGCCGAGTCGAAGCCGTCGCCGCGCAGGACCTTGGTCGGCACGTTGCCGGCCTGCCCGTCGTGGGCCACGGCATAGTGCCGCATATACGGCAGCCAGGCCGAGTCGGGCCGCGCCTCCTTCTGCACACGCGCGGCTATCGCATCCATGTTGTCGTCGAGGAGGCGGTCGAAGCCCACCGGGTCCTTCTTATTGAGGTAGGCCTGCGCGTTCTCCGGCGTCGCCAGCTGCGACGGGTCCTTCGCCTTGCTGGACAGGCGGCCGCCGCTCGCCATGAACACGGCAGCGAGGAACGCGGCCAGCGCGATCACCGCGAATACGATCGCGAGGCCCAGGGATTTGCTCGATTTCACCTTGAGGCGCTTGGTCGCCTCGCCCTCGAGCGGCTGGCCGTGATCGCTCACACCCCAGCCGGCGAGCATGTCCTCGTGAACGATGCGCGCCACTTCCGGGTATTGCTTCTTGATCAGCTCGAGGTTGTCGAAGGACACCCAGGGTCCGCAGTGGCCGGACACCTCATCCTGGAGACCGAAGGCCATGCGCTTGTACGCTTCCTTCATCTCGACCAGGCTCATTGGCCCGGCGAAGCTCTCCATGTTGCGGCGGATGAGGTAAAGTTTCGCCATCAGCCTCTCACCAGCGACAGCAGGACGGTGATGTTGTCCTTGCCGCCGCCCGCGTTCGCGGCGTCGATGAGCTTCTGCGGAAGCTTCTCGAAGTCGTCTAAGCCGGTTTCGATGATCTTGG
>JAYVWD010000870.1:0-2221 GCA_043786345.1 Pseudomonadota bacterium | reverse complement strand
CGATCAGCCTTCAAACGGTCGATTGGAAACTGTCGTCCGAGCCGGGACTGAGGAAATGGCATGGTTTGACCTTCGTGACCGGAGAGCCCTTCTGGTCGAGCGTGGATGGCGCCGGCAAGGAGACGGCGGCGTTGCTCACCAACGGGATCAGGTGGAGCTTCGGCAAGAATCTGACCGTCCGTCTGGCGAAAAGCCTCGTGGCCGACTGGCTCGCGGCGCCCGGCGAGCGGCAAGTGTGCGCCCAGTCCCTCATCACCCTCGAGGGCGGGGCGACGCTTCGCGACAAGGCCGGTTGCATCGTCCTCGGCGCGCCCGGCTACACCCTGCGCCGGGCCACGACTCCGGACGCGTTCGGCATGGGCTCGCACACGCTCGATCTGGCCGTCGATACGCCGCATTTCAACGCGGCGCGGGCGACGGAGCTCCTCGCCCTCGAGGCCTCGGCGCTGCGCGAGTTCGAGGTTTTGCTCACCCGTCCGCTCCTCGACCGCCGTCAATGGCCGATCCACCTCACCCTGACCGATGGCGGGAATACGTCGGCAGCGGCGGCGGCGACCTACGGCGGCTACGTGACGATCGACAAGGCCGCCGCCGGATCGACGGTCGACTACCTCGTCGTCGAGCAGCTGGCGCGGCTCGCTACCGCCGACCTGCTGGACCGCCTGGGCGACCGGGCCTATTGGCTGCAGGAGGCGTTCATCCAGTGGCTGACGGCCTCGGCCCTCTACCGGATCTATCCGTCGCGGGCGGTGCACGAGTTCCATGCGGCCCGGATCCAGGATTTCAAGTGCTTCGTCGACGGCGCGCCGGAGTGCGCCACCTACTTCACCCGCGACTTGCCGCTCGCCCAGTGGGACGCCTCGACGCTCGGCTCGACGGGCTCGGTGCGCGCGCTCATGGCGGCGCTCGAGCTCGACGCGCTCGTCGGCACCGAGGTCATGGCCAAGGCCTTTGGGCTGTTCGCCAATGCGGCACCGGACGCCGCGGCGCTCCGTCGGAGCCTCGCGGCGTTGGCGCCGGGGAAAGCGGCGGAGCTCGAGGCCTTTTGGGCGAGCCGGGTCGAGGGCAGCGGCGACCAGACGCACGACACCGCGGTGGCGCGCGCCGAGGTCGGCGATGCGGATCTGGACGGGCTCTACTTGTTCGAGGAGCGCCGCCTCGGTACCTCCGACGCGGTCGCCGACGACTACCTGGCCCCTTGATCGCCGGGCGTGGCCGGGACCATTTCCTGCCGCGGCGGCGCTACCGGGGGCGTCGCGGGCCGCGGGGCGGCCGCCGGCCGGCCATGGCGCGGGTCGCCGTAGCCTTCGGCGTCGTCGTTCCAGTTGGGACCGGTCGAGGCAAGGCTGGCGGGGGCGTAGTCGTCCTCGATCTCGCTGTAGTCAACGGTATCCAGCTCGTCGTCAAAGCCGGGAGCGTAGCCCTTCCGGACGTCGGTTCCGCGCCACGGGATGCGGCTTTTTTCTTGACCGGGCTTGGCGTCACCTCGCTTTTTCATGAGTTGAATCATGAGGGGCAAGCGGCGCTATGTTCAACGCAAAAACCGAACCGTGCGAGCGCTTACAGGGCGATTCCCGCGCGGCTCAGTGAATCTGCCGCATGCCCTCGTCACGGGCCATGCGCGCCATGATGAAGGGGGCTTCGTCGAGGAAATCGCCAGCCGGGTCATGGCCAAGGTCGTAAGCGGCCGCCGCGACGTCGAGGCAGTCGATCATCTGGTCGAGCGGCAGGCGTTGCGACAGGTCTTCGAGGACATGGCCCATCAGGATCGTGTCCGAGGCGAGCGAATTCGAGAGGATACCGAACGGCAACGTGATGCGATTCATGGTCACCGGCGAGTTGGAATAAGGGCTCAGCAGCTTCAGGTAGTCGCCGAGGCGCATCACTTTCATGTCGTGGCCTTCGCGGTGGTTCGGCGCCGGGGGGATTGCCGGGCATGAACTGCGTATCGGGATTTGGGGCCCGGCGCCTTAACGCCGTTGGCGAATTGGCGGCTTGGTCCGGCGCCGAAACATCGGGTTTTATCCTTTTGATTCCCGTCCATGGCGCCAAGGAAGGGCCCGCTGGCAGACCCGTGGAAAACGGGAGATCGAGCCGGGAAGCCGCTCCGAAAGCGGGCCGTTGCGCGATTCGACGCAGGCGCGATGACGGATCGTGCTCGCATCGAGGGCTTTAGTCTGCCTTTCCCGACAAACGGTTAAGCGGCCCCAAGGTCGCGCCG
>JAYVWD010000869.1:0-6619 GCA_043786345.1 Pseudomonadota bacterium | reverse complement strand
GAGGCGCCCGAGCACCTCGAGCTCCGTCGGACCGGGGAGGAACACCGTGGCCCAGCGGGGCCGGACGCGCAGCTCCTGCACGGCGACGGCCGCGTCGATCTTCTGCTCGCTGCGGACGGTCATGCGGCGCAGGACGACCTCGCCGACGCCGGCCAGCTCGCTTTCCTCGACGGCGACGAGCGCTTGCGGCACGAACGGGCGCAGCGCCTTTTCGAGCTGACGGACCGCCGTCTCGCGAAAGCCGTCGGAGGCCACGAGCGCGCCGACGGCGTACCGCGACGCGGCGGCGACGAAGCCGAGGATCACCAGGGCCACGAGGGTCACTTTAGCCAGGGTTCGGGCCATATCGGACCTCATCAATTGTAAGAAATCATTACCGTTTTTAATAATTCATAGAATAGTGTTGCATATTCTATCGCTATTGAGTACATTGTACCTCACCCCGACGCAACTGGGGTCGCTGAAGCTGATGTCGATCCTCCCACCCCCCTTTTCTGGAGTTGCCCCTTGAAGAAGAGTCTGTTGCTTCCCGCCCTCGTCGCGGCCCTCGCGGTCTCCGCCTGCGGCACCAAGGACGAAAAAGCCAAGCCCGCGCCGGCCGATACGGCGCAAAAGGCCGCGATGGCGACCGAGTACCAAGCGCTCCCCGCTGGCGCCGTCGTCCGCGTTCCCCTCGACGCCAACGGCAACGAGACCAAGGACGCCGCCGAAGTGCGCTTCGTCGACAAAGACGTGAGCAAGTCGGATGAAGGCGCCGTTTCGACCGCCTTCGACCGCGGCCAGACGAGCGACAAGGGCGGCTGGAACGTCGCCATGAGCCAAACGGAAACGCTCGACGGCACCTCCGGCCTCGGCAACGACTCGTACGGCAACACCTCGTACGGAAACAACTCCTACGGTTACGACGCGAACAACAACGGCTACTACGACAGCTACCGCCCGCGCCTCTTCTCCCGCATCGTGCGCGGCGCGGCGTGGATCCTGACCCGCCCGATCGTCTGGACCGTCGGCGCCTTCCGTTATTACTCTTATAACCGCCCCGACTGCGGGTGCTACGCCTACGACAACACCGGCGGCAACACTTACGGCGGCAAGCAAACGACCTACGTCGACGTGAACGTCGGCGGCAAAAACGGCAACCAGCCGCAGCCTTACGCGCCGACGCAACAGCCGTACACCGCCCCCGTTCAACCATACGTCGCGCCAGCCCAACCGTACGTCGCGCCCCAGCAGCCATACGCGACGACGCAACAACAGCTCCCGTACGCGCCGCAATCGCAGCCGTATTACGGCAACAACGGCAAAGTTCCCTACCAAGGCCCGGCGCAAGGCCAGGTCGTGGATTCCGGCAAAGGCGACGGCAAAAAGGTTCTCTGATTGCCGCAGTCAAAGCAAAACGCGCCGAGGGAAACCTCGGCGCGTTTTTCTTTTTTGATTTTAGGCCAACGAAAAGCCGGAGTCGGCGCGTGCCAGCACCGGCAGCTCGGCGGACACCTGGAAGCGCTGCGCCACATGGATGGCGAGCTGGTCGCCGAGGGCCTCGCGGTGCGCCGCATAGGCGAGGTCCGGCGTGTTGTTTTCCGCCGACAAATGCGCCAGGCAGAGCCACTGTAGCCGGGAGCTCGCGTGGCCCGCGACGAGCTCCGCCGCGTCGCGATTAGAGATGTGGCCGCCGGCGCCGGCGATCCGCCGCTTGAGGACGGCCGGGTACGGGCCGGACTCCAGCATCTGGTCGTCGTAGTTGCTCTCGAGGTAGAGCGCATCGACGCTCGACACCAGCGCGCGCAGATCGTCGTAGACGTGCCCGACGTCGGTGCAAATACCGACGCGGCGCTTGCCGTCGTCGACGACGAATACGACGCCGTCCACCGCATCGTGCGGGGTCGCGACGGTCTCGATCGTCAGGTGTCCGACTTTGACCGCATCTCCGGCTCTGAACAGCAGCACGTCGTCGAGCTTTCCGAGCTGGGCGCGGCGCCGCGACACCGCGAGCGTCCGCTCGGTGATGTAGAGCGGCACACCGAATTTCCGCTGGTAGACCCCCGCACACTTCACGTGGTCGGAGTGGTCGTGCGAGATGAACAGTGCGTTCGCGCCGTCGGGCGTGTACCCATACTGCGCCAGGCGCTCTCGGGCCTGGAGGGCGCTGATCCCGGCGTCGAAAAACAGCCGGATCCCGCGCGATTCGACGAAGATCGCGTTGCCGTTGCTGCCGGACTGCAGGGGAATGACGCGCATCGCGCGATGATACAGGGGGTGAGGGCGGCGCGCAAACGGGGGGCATTTGCGCGCCGGCCGCGGGTTAGGCGGCGGCAACCCTCAATGCCATCCTAAAAGCATCGGCGCGCCGGCGTCCCTATGTTTGTCGTACAATCCAGGCAGGATTTTTAGTGTTCCTTAAAGGGCCGCTCTCATGGTCCTTAAGTCCTGCTAAAGGATCCGCCCCGGGCGAAGTAAGTCGACCAAGACGAGGAACGCCGCCGGCCAGTATGCCAGAATAAACGCCACTCAACCCGACGGAGGCGCCGTGCTGGAGCTCGAAGACCCGAAACGCCGTGCAAAACCGCAGCTTCCGCCCGCGGTCATCCTCATTCACACCTTCGACAACTACCGGGACTACCTACTCTACCTCGTCGAGGTGAGGAAGGACGTGAAGGGCATCCGCTCGCGGCTGGCCGAGGCCGCCTCCTGCCAACGCTCCTATCTCACCCAGGTTCTCGCCGGGACGGCGTCGTTCTCGATCGACCAGCTCCGGGGCATCAGCCGCTACCTGTCGCTCTCCGACCCCGACTGGGACTACCTGAGGGAGCTCGGCATCCTGGAGCGCGCGGCCAGCCAGGAGCTGCGCGACGACTGCCGCCGCCGCCTGCGCGAGCTGCGGGAGCGGGCGAACAATGCCGATAAGTGGCCCCGCAACGGCGCGACCGCCGGCTCAGGGCCGTCCGCCGAGGATCTGAGCTGGTACACGTCCAACTGGCTCGCGATGCTCGTCAACACGGCCATCCAGTCGAAGGCGCTGCGCACCCCTCAGGCGATCGCCCGCAAGATCGGGGCGCCGGCCGGCCAGGTCCTCGACGTGATGAAGGACCTAGAGGCGCGCGGCTTCGTCGAGAATACCGGCGGCGAGTGGCGCACGGCGATCAAGGACCACCTCTATCTCGGGCGTATCGGCTACGCCCAGGCCTTCCGCAACAGCTGGTTCCTGCGCGGCCAGCTGCGTATGAGCCAGGGCTACAAGGACGGCTGCCAGACGGGCGCCGTGTTCTGCCTGTCGCGCGCCGAATTCGACGAGCTCAAGGCGCGCGTGACCTCGGAATTCCGCCGCTTTTTCTCGAGCCTCCCGCCCGAGACGACCGGCGACGTCATCGCGTACTACGCAATCGACCTGTTCGAGGCTTAAGATTCGAAGAAATCGAGCCCGAAGAACACGACGTTGCCGCCGCCTTCGCGCGCCGGCTCCGACATCGCGTGCGTGCAGCGTTGCCAGTACGAGACGAATTCCTTCTTGTACTTGGCGAAGCTCTCGGCGCTCATCGACGTGACGGCGCCGAGGTGCAGGCCGTCCTCGTAGCCTTCCATGCGGCGCATCTGCGCGCGCATCAGCCAGTTCATGCGGTTGGCGTGGTAGAGCGCGCTCTCCTGCCAGAAGAGCACCGCGGTGGCCGCGCGCCACTCGCCCTTGACCTCGGCGGCAAAGCGGCGCTTCGCGAGCTGCGCGAGGATCGCGCCGGCGCGCGCGGCCGGCATCCGGAGCTGCGCGGCGATGGCGGCGGTCGCGCGGGTCTTCTCGCAGCTCAGCGACACGAACACCTGGCCGTGCTGGTACGACGACGCGTACCAGACCATGTCCTCGCGGCTCGGCCCGTCCGGCGTCGCGGCGGCGGACAGCGCGGCGACGTCGCCGCCGCGGCGTTCGCGCAGGCCTTTGACGCGCTTCTCGCAGTCTTCCCGGAGCCTGGGGCTGGCGGCGCGGTCGGCGATGCCGAGCTCGCGGAGGTATTCCCATTCCGCGTCGCTCAAGCCGAGGTAGCGCGCGATGCCGAGGAGCTGGTCGAGCGACAGTGAGGCGGTCCCCGAGAGGACCTGGGAGAGGTAAGAAGGCTGGCACGACGCGGCCTCGGCCAGGCGCGAGCGAAAGCCGCGCGTGTCCTCGTTCACCTGGATCGCGTACCGCAGATAGTCGCGGTAGGATTCCAGGAGAAAAACCGGTTTAAGCAGGGGCTTAACACTCAACGCCTGCGTCGAAGCGGGCATCTTTTTGTTCGGCTTTAGGCTCATTTATTCGTCTTAGCCCAGGTGCATTCTAAAGGCAATGAAGAGCGGGTCGCGGTCGGCCTTGGGCACGGGGTAAACACCGGCGTAGTTGGTCGCTACGATCGCTTCGCGCAGCGGTTGCGCCTCCGTTTTCCAGAACCGTTTCAGGGCGCCTAAGTCCTCCTGCACCGCCGCGGCGCGGGCGCGGGCGCCGGTGCTTTCCAGCAGGCGCACGGCCAGGTCGCCGAGCGCCTCGGCCGATTCTCCCCGGAAAAACTGGCTCCAGAGGGGGATGGTCGCCAGGGGCAGGCAGCGAAACACGTGCACGCCGCGGGTCTTGGCGCGCTCCTTGTGGCCGAGGTATCCGAGCAGGCGGAGCAGCGAATAGAACGCCTCCGCCGTCGTCTCCCGGGAGCGGTAGGCCCCGTAGAGCTCGAGGCCGGGCGCTTCCTCCGGAGCCGAGACGAACGCGAACATCGCGCGCCCGTCGTCCGTCCCGACGCCGAGGTATGGGTAGAGCGCGCTGAAGGTCCCGCTCACGTTGAGCGTCGGCCGGAGCTCCTGGATCAGGCGGATCTCGAGCAGGCAGGCGTCGAGGTGCGTCGCCGTCGCCTCCCAGGTGAACGAGTGGGCGGCGGTGACAACCTGGCGCATCTTCCGGTGCTTCCGCCGCTTTGCCGCGGACCGGTACTGGCCGAGGCGCCGCTTCAGCCGCTTCGCCTTGCCGACGTAGACGACCGCGCCGGCCTCATCGAGGAAGCGGTAGACGCCCGGCGCCTCGGGCACGGCGGCGAGCGCCTCGAGGCCAAATTTCCGGTCGAAGACGCGCATCGTGCTAGCATAATCGACCGGAGGCGGTATGGCGACGACGAGCGACGAATTCCGGAGGCTCGGCCCCCCGCTGGGGCCCGAAGCCGCGTGGCAGCGGGCCGACCGCTTCCTCGCGCCGCATTTCCCGTTTCATTCGCGAGGCGAATGGAAGGCGCTCTGCCGCCGCGCGGGCCTGCTGGTCAACGGCCGGCCCGTGCGGCCGGGGCACCGCCTGCGCCGCGGCGACCGTCTGACGATGCACCACCCCCTGGCCGCCGAGCCCGCGGTCGCCTCCGATCTGCTCGTGCTCATGGAATCCGCGGGCGTCCTCGCGGTCTCGAAGCCCGGCAACCTGCCGATGCATGAAGGCAGGCTCTTCCGGCGCCACACCTTCGAGGCCTTCCTCGCCGAGAAATGCGGGAGGGAGTGGGCCCCCGTGCATAGGCTGGACCGTGAGACGAGCGGGATCGTCCTCTGCGCGGCGACCCCGGCGCTGCGCCGGCGGCTGAGCGCCGCGTTCGAGTCCGGCGCGGTGCAGAAGCTCTACGTCGCGATCGTCGCGGGAAATCCGGCCTGGGACGAGCTCCAAGTTGACCAGCCGCTAGCCCTCGCGGCCGGCACGCGCCGCCCGCGGTTCGAGGTCTCGGCGCTCGGGAAGCGGGCGCTCACGCACTTCCGCGTCGGCGCGCGCGGCGGCGACGCGGCCCTCGTCGAGGCGCGGCCGCACACGGGAAAGACGAACCAGATCCGCGTCCACGCGGCGTTCAGCGGCCACGCGCTCCGCGGCGACAAGATCTACCACGCCGATCCCCGCGTGTTCGCCGCCTACTGCGAGGACGGCGACTGCGAGCGCGTGCGCATCCTCGCCGGGGCGCCGCGGCATGCGCTGCATGCCGCGCGCCTCGAGGTCACCCACCCGGAGACCGGCCGGCCCTTCGCCGCCGAGGCCCCGCTGCCGGCCGATCTCGACTGGAGCATGCGGCGCCGCCCCCGGGTGGCGCCCGGCGCGGTCTTGGTTTAAACCTAGGACAGCGCCGCCCGGCGGCAACGATCCCTTTCAGGATGAGAGACTAAGCGTGGCCATCCGCATTTTCGTCACCGGCGGCACCTTCGACAAGAACTACAACGAGATCGACGGCACCCTGTCCTTCGGCGACACCCATATCTCCGAAATCCTCGCCCTCGGCCGTTGCCGCCTGGAAGTCAAAGTCCGAACGCTCATGATGATCGACAGCCTCGAGATCACCGACCCGGAACGCCAGTCGATCCTCGACAATTGCCGCAAGTGCCCCGACGACAAGATCATCATCACGCACGGCACCGACACCATGGTCGAGACGGCGGTGCTGCTTGGTAAAAACATCACGGACAAGACTATCGTCCTCACCGGCGCGATGATCCCGTTCACGTTCGGCAGCTCCGACGGCCTGTTCAACATGGGCGGCGCCGTCGCCTTCGTGCAATCGCTGCCGAAAGGTGTTTACATAGCAATGAACGGCCGCGTTTTTCCGTGGTCGAATGTGCGGAAGAACAAAAAACTAGGTGAATTCGAGGA
>JAYVWD010000868.1:0-9272 GCA_043786345.1 Pseudomonadota bacterium | reverse complement strand
GAGTAGCGCGCATTGGGGCCGGAAGTTGCCGATTCTAATAGAAAAAAACTCGGCTCCGCGGCGAAGCGGTCGGCCAGCGTGACGGCCGTCTCGTGGTCGAAGGGGATGGCGGTCGCGAGCGCCGCGAGGCGCGTCGTGGCGCCACCGGCGCCGCGCAGGGCGGCGGTAAAGGCCTCGAAAGTCGGAAGGCGCACGGTCACGGCGGCAAAGGCCTTTCTCGCGGGCGGGCCGCCTTCAGACGGAGCCGGCGTTGACGATGGGCTGGGTGCCTCGCTCCCCACATAACACGATGAGGAGGTTCGCGACCATCGACGCCTTGCGCTGCTCGTCGAGCTGCACGACGCCGCGCGTTGACAGCATGCCGAGCGCCATCTCGACCATGCCGACCGCGCCTTCGACGATGAGCTGGCGCGCCGCGATGATGGCGCCGGCCTGCTGCCGCTGGAGCATCGCGTGGGCGATCTCCGGGGCATAGGCCAGGTGGCTTATGCGCGCGTCCATGATGCCGACCCCGGCCAGGGCACAGCGTTCCTGGAGCTCGTTTTTAAGCTGGGCCGCGACCTCGTGGGTATGGCTGCGCAGAGAGTGCACTGCGCTCGAGTGCCCGTCGTAGGGGTAGCGCATCGCCAGGTCGCGGAGCGCCGCCTCGCTCTGCATGCGCACGTACTGCGCGTAATCGTCGACCTGGAAGGCCGCCGCCGCGGTGTCGACCACGCGCCAGACGATGATCGCCGCGATCTCGATCGGGTTACCTTCGAGGTCGTTCACCTTGAGGTGGCTGCTTTCGAAGCTGACGGCCCGCAGGGTGATCGCCCGGCGCGAATAGAGCGGGATCATCCAATGGAAGCCGTTGCGCTTGACGGTGCCGGCGTACTTGCCGAAGAAGAGCAGCACCCGCGCCTCGTTCGGGTTGACGATGAAGAGGCCGGTGAGCGCGAACACAGAGAGCACGTAGACCGCAATCGCGAGCAGGAACACCGCGGGGCGCGGGTGGTCGATTTCGGCGACGAGGAGGGCGGTGACCCCGCCCGTCGCGGCGAAAAGGAGGAGAAGCATCAGCCAGGCGGACAGCGGGGAGACCGGGCGTTCACGCACTTTATCTGTCCTCCAGCCGGGGTTTCGTGCCATTCTTCGGGTCTTGGCGCCCAATTATACCCTGCCGCGCGAGGAACTGTGAGCCTACCCGCACGAAGCTCTGCGAGCCTTTCCCTGGAGCGCGCCCGCGACTGGGCGAAGGGCGCGGCGCCGGCCGGCGGCCTCCTGATCACGGGCCTGACGGCGGTCATCGGGCGCGCCGGCGACGGGCTCGCGCTCGCCGGCGGCCGGGTGCTGGACACCGGCGACGGCGCGGCGCTCGCGCAGCGGCACCCGACCCTGCAGCCCGTCGACGGCAAGGGGTTCACGGCGATGCCAGGCCTCGTCAACGCGCACGTGCACGCGCCGATGGGCTTCTTTCGCGGGCTCGGGCACGGGCGCGACCAGATGATCGAGACCTTCCTCTTTCCCGCTGAAAAGGCCCTCACGCCCGAGCTGTTGGCGCCGCTCTCTTACTCCTATCTGGTCGCCGGGCTGCGCTCAGGGACGACCTGCTTCGGTGAGCACTACTATTTCGTCGCCGGCGTGGCCGCGGCCCTCGACCGCCTCGGCCTGCGCGGCGTCGTCGGCGAGACCGTCGCCGACCTGGGCGGCGCCTTTCCCGGGACGGCCGGCTGGGATCAGTGGAAAAAGGCTGTCGCGAAGTGGAAATGGTCGGCGCGGATCCGGCCGGCCGTGGCGCCGCACGCGGCGGACACCGTCTCGAAAGCGCTCCTGACGGAGCTCGCCGCCTACGCCCGCGCCGAGGGCCTGCCCCTGCACATGCACCTTTCGCAGTCGCGCGGCGAGCGCGAGCGCGTCGAAAAACGCGAAGGCGTGTCCCCGGTCGCCTACGCCCGGAGCTGTGGGGCCCTGGGGCCGCGCACGTTGGCGGTGCATCTGACCTCGGTGGACGACGAGGACGCCCGGATCCTCGGCGGGACCGGGGCGACGGCCGGTTACTGCCCGGCCTCCCAGATGATCTTCGAGAAGCTCGCGCCCATCGCCGCCCTCACCCGCCACGGCGTGCCGCTCGCGCTCGGGACCGACTGCGCCGCGAGCAACGACGGCGCCGACATGCTCTCCGAGATGAAGCTCGCGGGCCTCCTGGCGCGCGATCGCGGCCTACCCGCGGCGGCCTGCGAGGCGCCGGCCATCTTCGCCGCGGCCACCGTCAACGGCGCGCGCGCCTTCGGCCTCGACGGCGAGATCGGCACCCTGGCGCCGGGCATGGCGGCCGACGTCGTGTTCCTCGCCGACGACCTCGAGCTCCTGCCGATGGCCCGGCCGCTCAATAACATCCTCTTCAGCGCCTCGCCCCGTCAGGTCCGGCACGTGCTCGTGGACGGGCGCTTCGTGCTGGTGGACGGCGAGCCGGCGCTGGTGGCCGCGGGGGAGCTCAAGGCGGAGTATCTGGCGGCCGTGGCCGAGATCAAGCGGCGCCTGGGCTTCCTTTGATCCCCTCCTGCGTTTCACCGTCCCGCCCTTTCCCCCGCTCGCCGACTCGCGCGGACCCCTGTGGGCGCCCGGCCGGCCGGCAAGCCGACCTCAGGGTTTCGCGCGAGTCGGCGAGCGGGGGAAAGGGCGGGACGGTGAAGCGCAGAAGGGTCTTAGACCGAGCCGTCCGGAGTGCGAAACCACGCCAGCTGCAGGTAGCGCCAGCGTTTGCGCGCCGCGCGCAGGCCCGCGAGCTCCGTAACGACGACCTCCGCATAGGGGACGACGGCGCGCTCGACGAGGGCGCGCTCCTGCATGCCGAGCTTCTGGTCCTTGACGTAGAGCGCCAGCACGACCAGCGCCAAAGCCGCGGCCGCCGCGAAATGCCCGAGAAGCAGCGGGACGAGCGGCGATAAGTGAAAAAGGATGGCTAGGGTGTTGCGCAGCATGGCGCCTCCATCACTGCTCGCTTTGCCGCCGCCGCGCAAG
Organism: Pseudomonadota bacterium; assembly: GCA_043786345.1. GTDB lineage: Bacteria > Bdellovibrionota_B > Oligoflexia > Oligoflexales > CAIYRB01 > JANOTL01. The sequence goes on along the minus strand of JAYVWD010000868.1, from coordinate 6,272 downwards.
GGCCAAAAACTTCTTGGAGTTTTTCCCGAGAATCCTGCACAATATCTTGAGAATTCAACCGTTTCAGCGGAGGCCAGACAGCCGATGAGCAGCCGATTCCTCTCCATCACGATGGGGCTAGCAGGCCTCCTCGCCGCCGGATCCGCCGCTCAGGCCATGGAATTCGGCCAGATGCGCGCCATGCAGACCGGCCCGGTCGGCGACTCGCCGCAGTTCGACGAAATGGGCAAGGAACGCTACGAGGGCGAGGCAGTCTGGGGGCTCGAGCGCACTTTCGGCAGCTATGAGCTCAATGAAGACACCGACTCCAGGACCGCCGCCACGGGGATCCGGTCGCGGCTCGCCGTCGGCGGCGCCATCGCGCCCTCCAAGACCTTCCTTTTGTCCGGCTACATCGATGCGACGCTGGCGAGCGACTACGACGAGAACCGCACGCGCGCCACGAACAACTATAAGTATGACGGCGGCCTGTACAAGCACGAGCTCGCCCTCTTCGCCCTCTACAAGGCCAACCCTTTCGTGTTCGGCGGCGGCATCGGCGTGATCCTCTTCGGCAGCGAGGAGAAGGACTTCCGGGCCGACGCCGCCGCCTACCGCGTCCGCGTGGGCTCGGCCGCGATGCCGACCCTGCGCCTCTTCGGCGGCATCGCCCTGAAGCAGTTCGACGCGACGCTCGGCATCCGGACGTTCAGCAAAGGCCGCGCGGTGGTCGAGTCCTCGGCGGGCGGCGCGACGGAGGAGTACGACATCGTCCGCCGCAACCCGGGCGAGATTCATGCGGACGCGCGCCTCAGCTTCCCGCTGGGCTATGTCGCGGCCGATGTCGCCTACGTTCTGACCGGCCAGGCCTCGGCGCAGCAGGACGAGTTCTCGACCCGCTACGTGACCGCCGCCAACGGCAAGAAGGTCCGCCAGAGCGGCCTCGGCCGCATCAACGCCGACACGCTGCGCCTCGGCGTCGGCGGCCGCTTCAACCCCATGAAGCTCTTCGGCATCCTCGGCGGCATCGCCTACGAGACCGCGGGCTACAAGGAAGACCAGCTCGCCTCGCCGGAGCAGCAGAACCTCGGCGGTCTGCGCTTCGACCTCGGGTCGGAGGTCATCTTCCGGCAGTTCCGCGGGATGCTCGACTTCGGCTATAAGCTCGACCAGGACGTGAGCTACACCGTCAGCAACTCCGACCGGGCCCAGGCGAACGCCGATCGCACGCTGAAGCCGCCGCAGAACAAGGACGACAAGGTGAAGATGACCCAGGGGGCGCTCAATATCGCGCTCGCCGCCGGCATCGCGATGTGAGGGCTCCCGCAAGGCCCGAGCTGATCGACATCTCGCCCCCGATCTCGCCTCGCAGCGCCGTGTGGCCGGGTGACCAGCCCTTCGCCCGGACCGTGGCCATGGACATGCACCAGGGCGACAACATCACGCTGAGCAGCATCTCATCGACCGTGCACGTCGGGGCGCACGCCGATGCGCCGAGCCATTTCACCGCCGACGGGGCCGCGATCGACGCGGTGCCGCTCGACGCCTATATCGGGCCCTGCGAGGTCGTCGACTGCCCGGCGCCCCGCGAACGGCTCATCCGTCCGGAGGACTGTGCCGGGGCGCTGGCGCGGGGGGCCCGGCGGATCCTCTTTCGGACCTTGAGCCAGCCGGATCCGGAGCACTTCAATACCGACTTCGCGGCCTTTAGCCCGGAAGCGATGCGCGCCATGGGCGAGGCCGGCGTCGTGCTGGTCGGGATCGACTCCGCGTCGGTCGACCCGTTCGACTCGAAGGACCTGCCGGCGCACCAGCAGCTGGCGCGCTTTGGGATGCGGAACCTCGAGGGCCTGGACCTCCGGCACGTCCGGGCGGGCGCCTACGAGCTGATCGCGCTCCCGCTCAAGCTCGTCGGCTGCGACGCGAGCCCGGTGCGCGCCATCCTGCGGCGGTGACGGCGGATGTCCGTGGACTTTCGCGCGCGCGGCGGCGACAACACGCCTGAGCCCCGCGGGTGACACGTCGTCTATAAACAGTTTTTTGTTTATAACGGAGGTAAGGTCATTCCCCGGGGTCGTCCCCCGGGGTTTTTCCTTTGGCGATGTCAGTGGATTATTTGGAAGCTGATTTGAAGGGCCCTCCGTTGCCGGAGAGAGGAGGTGGGATCTGCTGAAGATATTTGGAGGTGTTTACATCGCCCCGCGTCATCACAGCTTCACTAATGCAGGGCGCATGCCAACTTTCGGCGACTCCCAGATCATCACGTTGGCTGAGGACAAAGTGTAAGGAATTCCACGTGGGCGGCTCCCGCAAGGTCGCGCCATGGCGCCGGAAAGGCCGGCATCCTGGTATAGTTTTGATACTTTCACCAAAAGTGGAGTGGATCACACCCGCCCGCCGGCCGCTTTTCGGACGAATAGCCGGCCGGTCCGTCCGGAAAGGAGACCATCGTTGATACGCACCTTGGCCTGGGCCTTCGGCGCCGGACTCGTTCCCCTCGCCTTCGTATGGGCGGCGGGCGACGGGCCAAAGAGTCCCGGCGAGCCCGACGAAAAGGCGCCGCCGCAACTGGTGGAGGCTTACGTGTATCATTGCCACGACGGCGACACCTGTCGCGTCCGCATCGCCAACGGCATCTGGCTCAACGTCCGCCTCGCCGCCATCGATGCGCCCGAGGTGGAAAAGCGCCACGGGGGCAAGAGCGAGTGGAAGGGCCAGCCGATGGGCGAGGCGGCCCGCGATGCCCTGAATGCCTTGATCAAAGGCCAGGACGTCCGGCTGCGCCAGGTCGACCTGGACCAATACAACCGGCCCGTCGTCGAGATCCTCCTCAAGGACCAGACGGTCAACCGAACCCTGGTCGAGCAGGGCTTCGCCGAGGTCTACCGCGGGAAAACCAAGCGGATGGACAAGGAAGCGTACTTCGCCGCGGAAGCCCGGGCGAAGAGGGACAAGAAAGGCATCTGGGGGATGAGCGGCTACCAGTCGCCCTCGGAGTACCGCAAGGAGAACAAGCGGTAGGGCTCAGAACACCAGGCGCCGGTCGCCGACCCGGACGATCTTCCGCTTCACGACCTGGATTTCGTAGCCGTCGCGGTCATACTGGCGCGCATAGAACTGGATCCAGTTGCGGCCCGCGGCGCGCCACACGACGATCTGGCGCTTGTCGCGGCAGGTGACGCGGAGCTGGTCGTCGATCTGCTGTTTGGACACCATGAAGCAGCTGTACTTCTCGGAAAGCACCTTCACCATGACCCAGTACAGGCGGTTGAAGGTGGCGACGCGCTCGCGGGTGGTGACGAAGAACTTGGTGGTGCCGACCTGGCCGAGCACGCCGTCCTGGTAGTGAATCGGGTTCTCGATAGAGCGGGAAATGGCGAGGTGCGCCAGGTCCGGCGCCCGCTGCAGCAGGTGCGGCATCTGCGCCAGCCGCTCGGGCGTCAGCACGGCATCCTCGAAGAAGATGTCGGGGTTCGGCTCGAAGCGGTCGCTGGTCGAGCTCATGAGGTCATCCCAGACGACGTCCGGGCCCAGATCCTCGGCGTCGAGCGGCTCGCCGTCGTCGCCGTTCAGTTGATCGACCTCGGCGGACGGCGCCGGCTTTCCCGCGTCCGGATGGACGCAGGCGGGCAGAACGGCCAGGAGGGCGAGGGCTACGATTTCAGGAAGCCTTGGCATCGGAGTTCGGATGATCCTTCTTCACTTCGCGGGAGAAGGCGAATTCGCAAAGGTACTCGATCAGGCGGTCGCTTTGGGCGTCGGACACGTTCGTCAGCATCACCCCGTGGACGAACTCGCCGCCTTCGGCGTACCCCCAGCGCACCTCGCCCTGCAGAATTTCCAGACCATCCTTGGCCAGCAGGCCCCGCAGGGTTCCGGCCGCCGCGTCCAGCACGATGTTCATCCGGGTGGCCTTGGCCAGGAGCGTCGGCAGACGGATGCTCAGACCGGAGTGGGAGAAGTTTACGAGCTGGGCGTCGCCGAAGTCGCAGGAGAGCTGGAACTTCGAGGGATCGTGCACGGGCCAGCGTTGGTCGACCCTCTCGATGTTAGCACACTTGCGGAACCCCTCGAGCGCCAGCTGCCGGATCTGGGGCTCCAGGTAAAACGGGTCGAACTCGAAGGACTCGACGAGCTCGCTGTGGTGCTTGATCCTAATGAAACGCTTGGTGAAAGCGGCGAGCGGCAAGTCGATGCCCTTGACCAGGTCGTTGGTGGTCGCCCCGATGAGAACGGAGTGGATCTCGCAGGCGCCCTCGAGGCGTTTGGCGAAATTGACTCCGTTGCCCACGACGGTGAAGTCGATGCGACTGCCCGAGCCCAGGTCCCCGAGGTAGCAGGAGGAGGTGTTGATGCCGATGCGCAGGGGATAGACCGGGTCGCCGGCGGCGGCGCACTCGATGTTGCGGCGGAGGTTCTCCTCCTGGATCTTGACGGCGCAGCGCAAGGCCTTCTCGGCGTGATCGGAGGTGGAGGAGTCGGCGTCGAAGCGGTAGCCGAAGTAGCAGAGGAGGCCGTCGCCGAGCGTCTTGTCGATGATTCCGCCGAACGAGTGAATCGTCTCGCCGATCGTCGCCAGCATGCGCTTCAGGTTGTCGAAGGCCATGCGGGGAAGCATGTTCTCGGCGAGGAGCGAGAAGCCGACGACGTCGACGAACATCAGCGTCACGACGCGCTCACGGGCCTCGAAGCTGATCTGCTCGGGATTCCGCAAAATCGTCTGTAAATCGCCTTCCGGAATGGACCCTTCCAGGGCCTGCCGCAGGACCATCGACTTACGCTCGCTGGCGCGCATCTTGGCGGCGAAGACCGAGATCCCGGCGCCGAGGAAGCCGATCGACGGCAGGAGCCAGGGGATCACGACGCCCAAGAAGGCAAAGGCGTAGAGCGAGACGCCGATCCCCGCGAGCAGCGAGCCGACGAGGGCGACCCAGAAGAGCGCCGTTCCGCACTGGAGCGCGAGCACCATGCCGGCGAGGACGGCGAGCCCGATGACGGATTCGCCGTAGGAGAGCGGCTTGAGCCACTGCCCGGTGAGGACGCTGTTGAGCATCGTCGCAATGAGGAAGCCGCCGGGTACGTTGCCGAACGGCGTCATCTTGAAGTCGGTGTTGCCGGAGTACATGTGCGGCAGGATCAGGACGACGTCGCCCTTTTCCACGAGCTTCGAGGCCTTGCCCTCGCGGGCGAGCTGGATCAGGCCCTTCATGCTCTTGGTCTTCTCGTAGAAGCGCGCCGGCGGCGCGAAGTTCACCGTCAGCTGGCCCTGGTTGTCGATCGGCACGACGACGTCGTCGAGGATCAGGTGCCCGCGCTCGATCCGCCGCTCCTTCGCCAGGTAGAGCGACAGGTGCGGCAGCACCGCCTCGTCGCTCAAGCGGAGGAGCGGCGCGATGGTCCCGCTGCCGCCGTAGAGGAAGTGTCCGATGTGGGCGAAGACGGATTGGAGCTCCGGCGCCGCGCCGTAAGCGTACCAGCCGCGGTTATCGACCTGCGGCGGCAGCTCCGACTCCGAGAACCGGCCGCCCGGGGCGCCGAGCATCGTCGCGAGGTCGTAGGCGGGTTTTTTGAGGTCGAGCGCTTCGCGGTAGCGGATCGGCTGCGGGGTTACGAACGAGCCGACGATCACTGGCACGCCGATCGCCCTAAGGGCGGAGGTCGTCTTGTCCAGGTCGCCCTGCAGGTCGTCGGCGCGCGAGAACATGGCGTCGATGAAGATCGCCCGCGGCTCGTTGGCGGCCAGCGTGGTGAGGACCTTCGCCCAGTCCTCGAGCGGCAGGACCCAGGTGCCGAGCTTGGCAAACGTGCTGTCGTCGATCGCATAAAGCTTGAGCTTAGGACTGACCTCGGGGGTCCGGTGGATCGCCTCGCGGACGCGGAAGTCGATGGGCAGCGCCAGGCGGGCGTCGAGGTAAGCGCCGGCCTCGCTGCGGAAGACGAAAATGAGCCCGACGCCCCAGAGCGCGCCCGCGAGCAGCAGAAACCGCCAGCTGACGCTAGGTTGCGCCAGCAGGCCGTGGCCGCCGCCTTCCACCGCTTTTTTCGCGTTCTTCATCGCTTACGCCTTCCGGGTACCCCCGTTTCGGAGGGTCCGGGGCGCCAGTTGAGCGCGGCGCCTCGTTGGCCGCCTCATTGGTGAAATGGACGCCTTGCAGAAACGCCAAAATCCCTTTATAGACCTTTGATCTTTCACGGGCTTGGCCGATGACCGAAAACATCCTGGAAGTCGAATCGCTGCAGACCACCTTCTTCACGAAGGCCGGGGCCTTGCGCGCCGTCGACGGGGTCAGCTA
>JAYVWD010000867.1:0-2373 GCA_043786345.1 Pseudomonadota bacterium | reverse complement strand
GCGGAGGGTGCGATGGTCGCGAGCCTGATGCACGTAAGCATTCCGGTCGACGAGCTCGTGGTGCGGGCGCTCGCCGTCTACCTCTTCGTCGTCATCCTGGTCCGGCTGTCGGGCAAGCGGCAGCTCGGTCAGATGGCGGCGACCGAGTTCGTCGCCATCCTGCTGATCAGCAACGCCGTCCAGAACTCGATGAACGGCGGCGACAACTCCCTCGGGGCGGGGCTGCTGCTGGCGACCGTCCTGGTCGCGGCGAGCTGGACGATCTCCTGGATCAACTACCGCAGCCGCACCGCGCGCTCGGTCTTCGAGGGCACGCCGAGCCTGCTGATCCGGCACGGCAACCCGATCGACGGGAACCTGCGGCGCGAGCTGATCTCGCATTCCGAGCTCAAGACCATGCTCCGCAAGCAGGGCATCCACCGCATGGCCGACGTCGACTCCGCGATCCTGGAGTCCGACGGGACGCTGACCGTCGAGCGCAAGGAGGAGCCGGGCGCGGTGCACGCGCCGCCGTCCGCCTAGCCCCCCATTTTTTTGTTGGCGTAACCGTGCCCAACTCTTTAGAGTGACCCCATGACGGGCCGCCAGACTTTTCGCGAGCGCATCGCGGCGGGCTTGACGCGCCGCTGGCTCGCCCTCGCGTCGAAAGAGCTCCACCGCCAGGCCGGCTCACCGCGCATCGAGGACGACCCCTACCACCGCCTCTTCGACGAGTTCCTCGCGCTCCTCGCCGCCGGCGGCGCCCGGGACGTCGTCGAGATCGGCGCCCGCGCGGTCTCGGGCAACGTCTACAAGTCCCGGCTCCCGGCCACGGTGAAGTACGTCGGCTTCGACTTCCACCCGGGCCCCAACGTCGACGTCGTCGGCGATGCGCACACCCTGTCGCGGCATTTCCCGGCGGAGAGCGTCGACGCCGTCTTTTGCTTCTCGGTCTTCGAACACCTCGCCATGCCCTGGCGCGTCGTCCTCGAGATGAACCGCATCCTCCGGCCCGGCGGCCTCGTCTTCGTCGCGACGCACGGGACCTGGCCGGCGCACGAGCGGCCGTGGGATTTCTGGCGGTTCTCGCGCCATGCCTTCGAGGTGCTATTCCTTCCGGAGCACGGCTTCGACCTGATCAAAAGCGTCGAGGGCCTGCCCTGCTCGATCGTCGCGCACAGCAGCGCGCCCCCCCTCCAGGAGCTCGCCGCCGGGCCTGCCTTCCTCGCGGTCGCGGCGCTCGCCCGAAAGCGCGGGCCGCCGCAGGCGGGCCTCGATTGGCCCGTCGACGTCACCGCCGCGCTTGCGACGCACTACCCGTTGCCCGCGGCCGAGGCGTAGCCCCCGTCGCCGATCACTCCACGACCGGGTCGCCGTGCTCAGCATTTGTGCCAATAAAAAACGCTGTAGATACAGCGTTTTGAATAATCCCCGGTGTCTAATTCGGTGACGCCGCGACCGAACCCTTCACGGGCAGGTCGTATCCGCCAACGCGGCATCGATCACCGGCTTGAGCTCGTCCCGATAGACGCGCGCGGTCGCGAAAATCTGTTGCTTGAACTTCACGGCGCCGTGGCAATCCACGATCATTACGTCCGGCCAGCCGGAGAGCGAGTCGAGCTGCGTCAGCACGTCCTCGCGGTCGTCCTGGAGCACCGGGTGGTTCGCCGCCGTCGTGTCGACCCACCAGGCGTACCAATCGGGCGCGTCCATGTTCGAGATATCGAGCACCTGAACCCGCGAGCCCGGGCCGGCAGCGTAGTCGGTCGCGATCTGGTCGAACGTCGGGCCGGCGATCGAGGGCCCGCGGAGGTGGCCGTCGCAGCCGATCTCGACCGCGAAGTGGTGCAAAACGAAGACGGCGCCGGCGTGGCTGCCGAAGTCGTAGCGGGCGCCGTCGTGGCCGCGGACGTCGGTGAGCTGGCCGTGCAGGAGCGTGGCGGCGATCGCCGCGGCCCCTAAGGTTATGATTGCCATGGATTCCCCCCAAAGAGAGTCGTCGAGATGAATGATCCGTCCATTCTAGCCCATCGGGCGCCGATCCCGTAGACTCCGGCCGGGGAGGGGCGCCATGACCGAAACCATCATTCTGGCGAGCGACCACGCCGGCTTCGAGCTCAAAGGCGTGCTCGCCGCCTTCACGAGCGCGCGGGGTTACGCCATTCAAGACCTGGGAACCAGCGGCCCCGACCCGGTCGACTACCCCGACTATGCGGCGAGCCTAGGCAGAGCCGTCCTGGCTTCGGGGAGGCGCGGCATCCTCATCTGTGGCAGCGGCATCGGCGCCTCGGTCGCCGCGAACAAGATCCGCGGCGTGCGGGCGGGGCTCGCGCACGACACCTACTCGGCCCACCAGGGGGTCGAGCACGACGACATGAACGTCCTCGTGTTGGG
>JAYVWD010000866.1:0-5030 GCA_043786345.1 Pseudomonadota bacterium | reverse complement strand
GTGGTCGCCGCGGACGACGCCGAGCTCCGGGTCGTCGGCGACGGCCGTGCGGACCAGGAGCCAGGCGGGCGGGTAGAGCCGGAGTGCCTCGTTGTAGGCGTTCGCGAGAAACCGCGCGCGGCCTTCGCCCTGGAGCTCCGGCCATTGGCGCTGGAGCTCCGGGCTTTGCGCCAACAGATGCAAGGTCGAGACGATCGAGCTGGTGGTGGTCTCGTGCCCGGCGAAGAGGAAGGTCTTCACTTGATCGCGGAGCAGATCCGCAGCCACCGCGGGACACCCTAAGGGGCTGGTCGCGAGGAACGGGTCGACGCTCCGGTCGAGGGCGCGGCGCATCGCCGCCGTCTTGAGCGACGGCAGGCTGAACGGCGCGAGCATGCGGGCGCCGCAGCGCTCGTTCAGGCCGAGGAAGCGGCGCGCCAGCTCGCGCCCGTCACCGGACTCCGTCAGGCCAGCGAAGAGGCGCAGCGCGTTCTCGAGCACGAACGCGGTCACGGTCTGGACGATGTCGACGCGCCCGCCGCCGGCGAGCCCCGCCACGGCCCGCGCCGCCGCCTGGTCGATGCCGGGCGTCATCGCCGCGAGGGCGCCCGGCGTGAACAGGCGCGCATAGTGCTGGCGCAGCGCCTTCCAGGCGCCGCCCTCGAGCTGCACGAGGCCGCGGTCGCCCGTTAGCGGCCGGATCTTGTCGAAGACGAGGCCGCAGCGGCCGTAGCGGCCGTGCTCCTTGAGCAGGACCCGGTGCGCCGCGGCCGGGGTGAAGACGACCTGCACCCGGCCGCCCGGAAAGGCGAGGATCAGGCCCCCCGGGCACCGGACGCGCGCGGCCGCCAGGTAGCCCAGCGGATCCTTTCGCAGCTTTTGCAGCTCCCTGAGTCCGCCGAGGCGCATCCCTCCCCCCATTTCACCGGGACATCTTGACGGAGGGCCCTGTTATCCAATAGCAAATAAAAGGCCACTGCTATCAACCAAGGGTTACCAATGAACCTCGATACCGCGCGGCTCGGCTACTTCGTCACCGCGGCGAAAACGGAGAACCTCCAGGAAGCGTCGCGGCTCCTGCGGATCTCGCCGGCGGCGCTGTCCAAGTCGATCCGCGCCCTCGAGGCCGAGCTCGGGGTCGCGCTCTTCGTGCGCCTCGGCCGGCGCATCGCGCTGACCGACGAGGGCGCGCGGCTCGCGGTGGAGGCGCAGACGGTCCTCGGCGAGATCGAGCGCCGCCTCTATCGCCGGGGGCGGGCCGCGCAAGGCGAGCAGCGGCTCCGGCTCGGGTCATTCGAGGTCTTCACCACGTACTTCCTCGGCGAGCTCCTGGACGGGGAAAAGCTCGGCGTCCCGCTCTCGGTGCTGGAGCTGACGCCGGGGCACCTCGAGGAGGCGCTCGAGGACCAGCGGATCGACGTCGGGCTTACCTACCTGCCCGTGCCGCGGCCGGCGCTCGAATTCATCAAGGTCTGCACGCTCACCATGGACGTCTTCGCCGCCGCGAAGAGCGGGTTCGCGGCCCAGGACCCGAAAACCTGGCCCTTCGCCGTCCCCGTCACGCCCGTCGTCGGCGCCGCGACGCGCGTGCTCGGGCTCGACGGCTGGCCCGACGACCGGGTGGCGCGGCTCCGCAAATACGAGGTGACGATGATGGAGACCGGACTCGAGCTCGTGCGCCGCGGGATGGCCGTCATCTACCTGCCGTCGTTCCTGGCGAAGCTGCACAATCTGTCGGTCAAATCCCCGCATCAGCTCGTCAAGCTGCCGAAGATCGCCGCCGTCGGCGCGGGACGGCAGAGCGTCTTCCTCGTCAAACGGAAGGCGACGCCGGAGAACGAAGCCATGCGCCGGATCGCCCGCTGCTTGCGCCGGGTGTGCCGGCCGGGGTAAGCGGCGCCGCGTCGCACTTGCCGGACCGGCATTTCGTAAGTAATAGAAGACGGGCTTGGAATCGCAGGGGCTGGCCATGCGGGTCGCGTCAGGTACCGAATTGCGTCGACGCCTCATCGGGGCGTTCATCCGGCAACACCGGCTCAAGGCCGGCATCACCCAGGAAGACCTCGCCAACCGCTTGGGCTATTCCACCGCCCAATTCGTCAGCAACTGGGAGCGCGGCGTCTCGATGCCGCCGCTCAAGTCGCTGCCGGGCCTCGCGGCGCACATCGGCGTCTCCGGCCGGGCGATGATCGAGCTCATCCTCGCGTATCAGGACGAGGTCCGGAAGCTCGAGCGGAAGCCGCTCCGCGCGCTCTTCAAGGCCTGAACCTTCGGGTCCGGGACGGCCCGCTCCGGGGCTGCGGGGAAACCGCGCGCACCACGTTGGCGAAGCCCTTGACCACACCGCCTATAATCGAACGCCCGGTCGTAAGTCCCGGCGGGGTCCAGACCCTTTCGCCCCATCCCAGAGCGATGACGCCCTCGACGGCCACCCGTCGTGATCCGGGCGGACCCGGTCAGATCAGGATGCTGCGTGCCGCTTGGACGGCCGCATCCGGATCGCCCGTCGTCGCGACCGGCTTCGGCACGAGGACCCCGCGCTTGACGGCAGGGCGCGCGCCGACAGCCGCGAGCCACCGCTCGAGGTGGACGAGGCCCGCCGTCGGGACGCCGACCGCATCGTGCACGGTCACCCACGGCCATGTAGCGACGTCGGCGATGGAGTAGTCGCCCGCGATGAACTCGTTGGCGGCGAGCTGCCGGTCGAGCACCTCGTAGAGCCGCCGCGTCTCGCGCTGATAGCGGTCGATGGCGTACGGGATCTTCTCCGGCGCATACCGGAAAAAGACGCCCGCCTGCCCCTGCATGGGCCCGACGCCGCCCATCTGGAACATGAGCCACTGGACGACGCGCGAGCGCGCTTTCGCGTCCGTGGGCAGCAGTTTCCCGGTCTTCTCGGCGAGGTACATCAAGATCGCGCCGGACTCGAAGACCGGGAAATCACCGGCCGCGCCGTCGATGATCGCCGGGATACGGCCGTTCGGGTTGATCGCGAGGAACCAGGGTTCCTTCTGGTTGCGGCTCGCGAGCGAGAGCGACTTGACCTCGTAAGGCAGGCCGGTCTCCTCGAGCATGATGGACGCTTTGTAGCCGTTCGGCGTGGCCGCCGTGTAGAGAGTAATCATGAGCCCACCGTCCTTCAGGGGGCCGGCTCTTGTCAACTCCGTTAAAACCGGGTCATTTGACCCAGCTACCGACGACCGGCAGGTACGACGGGTCGCCGTAGAGGAACGGGGTGATGGTGCCGTTGGCGTTCAAAAGGATCCACTTCGCCTCGGCCGGCACATAAAAGCCGACGTTGGACAGCCGGTCCCGATCCCAGTCGCCGATGACCGGCTTGTATCCCGCCGCGCCGGAGGTGAACTGGATGAGCGTGCCATCGATCTTGCGCCGATAGAACTCGGCGGTGGCAGACCCAAGCCGGAACTAAAGTTTATTTAACCAGTGGGCTCATGGGCTTGTCGCATCGGCCCCTTCAGATGCGCCAGCCCAGCCCCGCCGTCACGGCGCCCGTCGAGCCGCCCGACCGGCGCGCGGTCCCGACCGAGCAGCGACGCGCGGAGAAATCGAGCCGCTCGAACAGGCGGCCGCCCTGGCCCTTCTCGAAGCCCGTAACCACCTCGAAGCCCGCGCCACGCGTCTGGTCCGAGAGCTTCAGGCCGAAGAGGCCGGCGCCGAAGGTCGCGAACAGGCCCGCGTCGAGTCCGAGCGGCAGGCGCAGATTGTAGCGCACGCCGTAACCGTAGCCGCCGCGACCGCGGCCCTGGCGAAAGCGTTCGCCGAGGACCTCGATCGCGTCGAAGTCGGAGCGCCCGAAGGAGTATCCTGCGCCCGACAGCGCGCCGAAACCGCCGTCCTGCTCAGTTCTTGGCGACGCCGCAGACACCGGCGGCGTTGCGCGTTACGGTGTAGTTGACGGCGCCGGGCTTGCCTTCGCCGGCGAAGGTACCGGAGATGGTCAGCGTGTTCGCGTCGACGAGGCGCGCGGTGAGGTTGGTCCGGAAGGCCTGCGCCGCGGCGGTGCCGAGCGAGACCTGGAGGTCCTGCTTCACATACTTGTCGGCGCCGTCGGAGACTTCGATCGTCCCGAGCACGGCTTGCGCGCTGGTCTGGCCGCCCTGGGTCTGGTTCATCGTCATGTTGACGGTCGAGACGATGCGGCGGGCGGCGAGGTCGAGCTGGGTGGAGTCGTCCATCGAGACCTTTTGGATGCCGAGGTCCAAGCCGGCCGGCATGCCTTCCATCGGCAGCTGCATCTTGGCGGCGTCGATCGTCATGTCGACGCGGCGCTTGAGGGTTAGCCCGGCGTCCGTGCCGCCGCCGGCGATGCGGCCCGTCACGGAGAAGCCGGGGGCGCCGTCTTTCGGGGCGAGCTCGTAGGCGACGGTCTCGTCCGCGGCGGGGCTCGCCTGCGTGAGCTGGAAGCCTTCACCGCTTTGGGCGGCGGCGTTCTTGAGCTCGGTGGTGAGGTCCGTGTATTCGGCCTGGGCTTGCGCGAAGAGGGAGGTGAAAAGGTCGAAGGCGGAGGCGCAGTCGGTGACGGCGTCGGCCTTCGGCAGGAACGCTTGCGCGTCCGGGGTGCCCTGGTCCGGCTGGCCGGGCTGCGTGCCGCCGCCCGGCGTGGTCTCGGACGAGGTGCAGGCTTGGGAGCGGCCGACTTCCTTGCCGGCATCGTCGAGGCCGACGTTGACGGTGCAGTCGGCGAGGCGGCCGTTCTGTTGGACTTTGCAGTTGTAGTCCTGGTAGGTGACGCGCGTGCCGGAGACCGTGATCACCGTGGGCTCGCCGTCCTTTTGGCAGCCGGGGCTGCTGACGTCCACGTCGCCGGCCGCGGCCGGGTTGGCCACGGCGAAAGCGAGGGAGTCGAGCGCCATCCGGGCACTGCTCGCGCCGAATTTGCCGCGGACGGACTTCAGGTCGTTGAAGATCTCGGCGCCCGTCGCCGCCTTCGTGTGGAAGTCGGACGGGTTCAGCGTGTTCGTCGGCGGCGCCGGCTTGGGCGCCTCGTCGGACTTTTTGTCGGAGCTGCAGGCAGCGAGGCCGCAGGCAAA
>JAYVWD010000865.1:0-7012 GCA_043786345.1 Pseudomonadota bacterium | reverse complement strand
TGGCGACGCTGGCGGCCGCGGTGCCGCCGATGCGCGGCGGTGAGTACCTGTCAGCGGAGCTAATGGAACACTACTGGCAGGACCTCCTGACGTTGACTCAGGAGCGCCTCTCGCACTTCAAAGGCCGTGCCGAGGAGTTTCTTCACGCACTGAACCCGGCCTGGAACCTGGTCGGACGGGTCTGCTTCCACTTGGCGGAGAACAAGCAGAACACGCACCAACCCTTCGGCTTTCTCGCCACCTATACGAGCCGGCTCTCGGCGAAGGCCAGAGCCCAGCACATCCCGCTCGGTCGAGCCATCGAAGAATTTTCGGGAGTCGGCAACAAGAACGCCCTCCTTACCCTGCTCAAGCCCGTGCAGAAAGCCGCGGAGAATAGCCCGCTCCTGAAGGATATGGTCGATGCCGGCGAGATTTTCCACCCGCTCGCCTGGACGCCCGCGGAAGCCTACCGATTCTTGAAGGATATCCCAGCCTACGAGGCCGCGGGTGTCGTCGTCCGAGTGCCAGATTGGTGGCGCGCCAAGCGGCCGCCAAGGCCCGAGGTGGTGGTAACGGTCGGGAAAAGGGGGCCGTCCGGGCTCGGTCTCGAGGCCCTTATGGACTTCCACGTCAGCTTGACCTTGGGTGACGAAACTTTGAGCGAGGCTCAGTGGCGGGAAATCCTGAGAAGCACCTCGGGGCTCGTTTCAATCAAGGGCCGCTGGGTCGAGATCGACAAGGACAAGCTGAGGGAAGTCCTTGACCACTGGCGCCACGTCGAGGCGTCGGTCGCCGAAGACGGCATCAGCTTTGCCGCCGGAATGCGCCTTTTGGCCGGAGCTTCTGGGTTGGCTGGCGGGTTAGGAGACGTAGCGGCAGGCAGCGGTGGCGACTGGTGCCGGGTCGTCGCTGGGGACTGGCTGGCCACGACGCTGGCCGACCTCAGGAGCCCCGAGGCCCGAGCGGAGGCCGACCCGGGCCGCGACCTAAAGGCGACGCTCAGGCCCTATCAACGAGCCGGGGTCGAATGGCTCTGGCTTCTCCACCAGCTCCGTCTCGGAGCCTGTCTCGCCGATGATATGGGCCTCGGCAAGACGATTCAGGTGCTGGCGCTGCTGCTGCTCCTCAAGCGCCAGAAAAGGAAGAGCCGTGCCATTCTCGTGGTGCCGGCCTCGCTGATCGCCAACTGGACCGCTGAGGCAGCGCGGTTTGCGCCGACGCTTGGCATTTTTGTCCTGCACCCGTCGTCGCTCTCTGGAAGCGAGACCGACAACCGCCTCAGGAAAAGCGCCGACGCCGCCGACTTAACCATCACGACCTACGGCCTTCTCCACCGGTATTCTTGGGTTCACGAGGTCGAATGGAGCCTGGCCGTCCTCGACGAAGCCCAGGCGATCAAGAACCCGGGTGCCAAGCAAACGGCGGCTGCTAAAGCACTCAAGGCCGGACACCGAATCGTCATGACGGGCACACCCGTAGAGAACCGACTCTCAGACCTCTGGTCGCTCTTCGACTTCATTTGCCCGGGTCTACTTGGACCGGCCAAGGCTTTTGGCAAGTTCGTCAAGGAGAAGGAGAATCCGTACGCGTCGATCCGGAACCTTGTGCGCCCCTATATTCTCCGACGCCTCAAGACCGACAAGAGCATCATTGCTGATCTGCCCGAGAAGACCGAGGTCCATGCATATTGCCCGCTCAGTAAAGTGCAGGCCGCTCTCTATCAGCAGGCGGTCGTCGAGCTGACCACCAAGATTGGAGAGGTCGAAGGCATCCAGCGGCGTGGCGTGGTCCTGTCGTTCCTCATGCGGTTCAAACAAATCTGCAATCACCCATCCCAGTGGCTGGGCGACGGCGCCTATGACGCGAAGAGCAGCGGCAAATTCGGCCGGCTCCGCGAGATAGTTGACGAGATCGCAGCGCGCCAAGAGAAGGTCCTGGTTTTTACCCAGTTTCGGGAAATGACGGCACCTTTGGCCGCTTACATGGCGGAGATATTTGGCAGGGAGGGCTTGGTCCTCCATGGCGAGACGCCGGTCAAGAAGCGGAAGGCACTGGTCGATGCCTTTCAAGCAGAGGACGGCCCTCCGTTCTTTGTTTTGTCGCTCAAGGCCGGCGGTACGGGCCTCAATTTAACGGCCGCCTCTCACGTCATCCATTTCGACCGTTGGTGGAACCCGGCCGTCGAGAACCAGGCAACCGACCGGGCCTTCAGGATTGGCCAAAAACGCAACGTCCTGGTACACAAATTCATCTGTAAGGGCACGGTAGAAGAGAAGGTCGATGCTTTGATTGAGGGCAAGAGGGCCCTGGCATCAGAGCTTCTCGAGGGAAGCGGTGAGGCCGTGCTCACCGAGATGAGCAATGAAGAATTGATTCGCCTTGTGTCCCTCGACATTAAGAGCGCCGTGGACGGAACCTGAAACGCTGGAGATTGGATTTGGCCTGGGGAAGAAGAAAGAAAGGCAACGACTGGGGTTACGGTGGTTGGGCGCCTTACGTGCCAGTCGCCGAGCGAAGGCGCAAGGCCGAAAAGAAAGTCGCGGCGATGGTCAAGAAGGGCGAGAAGATTTCGCCCGTCACCATCAGCGGGCGCACGATTGCGACCACGTTTTGGGGCAAAGCCTGGTGCGACAACCTCGAGTCCTATATGGATTTCTCCAACCGTCTGCCACGCGGTCGAACCTATGTCCGCAATGGTTCAGTCGTCGATCTGAAAGTGGTCCCCGGCAAGGTAAAGGCGCTCGTCAGCGGCTCCTCGCTTTACACCGTCGAGATCACCATCAAACCGCTCGAGACGCCCCGCTGGCAGGGAGTCATCAAGCGCTGCACCGGCAAAATTGAGTCGCTGGTCGAACTCCTCCAAGGCAAGCTGTCGAAAGGCGTGATGGAAACCGTCACGTCCAAGGACCACGGACTCTTCCCCGAGCCCAAGCAGATCTCGCTGAATTGCTCCTGCCCAGACTCGGCGATCATGTGCAAGCATGTCGCGGCCACTCTTTACGGCGTGGGTAGCCGCCTTGACAACGAACCGGAGCTGCTCTTTGTACTCCGGCAAGTCGATCATCTGGAATTGATCACCAAAGCCTCCGTCCCTGCCAAGCTCGACAAGACGAAGGCTGGGAAAGGGAAGGCGCTTGAGACCGCCGACCTCGGCACAATGTTCGGGATCGAAATTGATGCCGAAGCACCGTCAGCCAAGGTCACTTCGGGGCGTGGCCCGCCACGCCGACCCAAGACGGTCAAGAAGCCAATGCCGATGCCCAAAAGACAGAAGGCAATGCCTCTAAAAGCGGCCTCACCGAAGAAGAAGCTGAAGTGCGCGAGACTGGCACACGCGCCCGCAGCAGCGGAAGACGATGCCGCGGAGCCAGCCGGGGAACGCCGCGCCGTCGCGCAAGGCGCCGAGGCCCTGGTACGCCGCGAGGAACGCGTCCTGCGCCGCGTCTGCGGCGCGGTGAAAGTCGCCGAGCAGGCCGTAGGCATAACCGTGCGCGAGGTTTTGGTAGCGGGTGACGAGCGTCGCGAAGGCGGCGCGGTCGCCGCTTTGCGCTTTTCAGACGAGCTCCCCGGTCTCCACGCCTTTGGCCTCCCTGGTTGACCTCTTAAGGTGCCATGGGCACGGGGAAATCTTTGTGGGGCGCGCAGATAAATGCAACCATTCGTATTTACTAATAAAAATTCACCGGCTCAGCCGAGCTCCTCGACCGCCGCGACCTCGGCCGGCGTCAGGTCGAACTGCGTCGATGCCAGCGCCTCGGCCATGTGCCCGGCCGCCGAGGTCCCGGAGAGTGGCAGCATCCCGACATGGAGCGCCCAGCGGTAGACGACCTGCGCGGTCGTGCGCCCGTGCCGCGCGGCGATGGCGGCGACCGCGGGCGATTTCCAGACGCGCTCGTCGCGGAGCAGATTGAAGCCCTGGTAGACGATCCCGAGGCGCCGGCAGACGGCGCGCGTGCCCCTGTCCCAGCCGATCGTCGGGTAGCAGCGGTTTTGCAGATAAGCGGGCTTGATGCGCGCGCCCTTCGCCAGCTCCTCGACCTGCCCGGCGCTCATATTGCTCGCGCCGATGGCGCGGGCCGTCCCGGCGTCGTGGAGCTCCTCCATCGCCCGCCAGACGGCCCAGTCGTTGGCCGTGAGGCCGTCCGAGGTCTCGGGCCCGTGCAGCACGTACGAGTCGACGTAGGAGACGCCCAGGTGCGAGAGCGAGCGCGCGAACGACTGCCGCACCTGGTCCGCGGGCCCGGCGGCGCGGTCGTAGGGAAGCCGGTGGTCCTGGCCGCGCGCATAGGTGAACTTCGTCTGGAGGAACAGGCGTTCGCGCCCCCCGCCGGCGAGCGTCGCCCGCAGCGCGTTCCCGAGGCCTTCCTCGTAGTAGTGCTTGCGCTGGTTGGCGGTGTCGAAGCCGGTGAAGCCCGCCTGCAGCGCGAGCACGGCGAGCGGCTCCGTGCGCTCTTCCTTCCAGGCAGTTCCGTAGAGAAAGGACGGATGCATCCGACGCCGAGCCTCCATTCACTGGAAACAGGTCAAGCCGACCGTGACCTTCGAGAACGCCGCGGCGCTGGCTTTGTACTCCTTGAGCCCCAGGACGTCGATGCCGACCTCGAGGCTCCGGGCGCGGCCGACGTCGACCCCTTTCGTCTGGAGCTCCGCGAGCGCGCCCCGGAGGTCGAAGGTCATGCTGACGGTGTCGTCGTGCGCGTGTCCGGCGTCGACGTGGGTGAAGAAGCTGAAGCTCCCCACCTGCGCCTCGCCGGCGCCCGCCTCGGTCGCGGCGCGGACGTAGAACGTCAGGATCACGCGCGACGTTTCGGCCTTCGGCTTCGGGAGCGCGCCGATGGCGAGGCGCGCGACCGGGTAGAACGCCGAGGAGCCGCCCTGGATCGTCCGGAGCGCCGGCAAGGTGGCCGGGTCGAGCGCGACCTGAAAGTTGAGGAGCCGTTTGGGCGGCGGCGAGTTGGCGCCCATCTGCGGGCTCATTTCCGGCAAGGCCAGGGCGGGTAGCGCCATCTTGACCCCGGCCATGTCGGTCATCGCGCTCGGCGCCGGCGGTCCGCCCGCATCGGCCGCGAGGGACAGGCCGGTCGTGCTCGGCCGGACGGTGTCGTACGTGTAGCCCATCGCCATGAAATCCAGGACCTCCGACACCGCCACGGCGACCGGCTGGCCTTCGAGGTTGGTGAAGCCCGAGAGCTTGAAGTTCCTGAAGAAATCGGTGGTGAGCGACGGCGGCGCCTCGCCCGGCGCCGGGTTGGGCGGGAGCGCGTTCGGGCCTTTTCCCTGCGCCCACATCGCCCACAGGCGGTCGATGTTGCAGTGGTGCAGCCAGAAGATCGGGTCGCGCGGCGAGACGGCGACCTGGCCCATGTTGCCGCCGACGAAGCCGTGCGCGTTGTTGTTGGGGCCCGACTCGAGCGCGCCGAAGGAGGCGTTGCCGCGCTGCGTCGCCGCCCGCGCGCTCCCGAACTCGAGGAAGCGCGTCGAGGCCATCATCTTGGCGATCGCCGCCGGCCCGAAGATGTTGTCGACAAACGCGCGGGCCTGCTGGACCGAGACGCCCGCATTGGTCCGCCGCAGCAGCTCGGGGAAGCCTTCGCCGCTGCGCTGGACGCGGGTCGTGTCGGCGAACACCGGGTCGGTGTAGAAAAACGCCGGAAGCCGCGTGTCCGCCGTCCAGTCCCAGTAGGGAAGCGAGAACTCCGGATTGCCTGAGGCCTTGCGGCAGTGCTGCTCGAACCAAAAAAGGTACATGCGGTGCCATGGCAGGAAGAACCAGTTGGCGTGCGGGCAGGAGTTCCTGTGGATGTTGCCCTGAAACGTGAAGCTGTCGAACCGGGTCAGCGCCTTCGCCTTCATCGCCTTGATGCCGGCCTTGAGCGCCAGGACCTCGGGGCTGGTCGCGGTGAGCGTGTGAATCGCCTTCCGGACCTTGAGGTTGAGGACCGCGGCCGGCGCCTGCTGAGCCGCGGCGGGGCTAAAGCCCGGCGGCGACGGCATCCGGTCGGCGGTGAGCGGCTCGTCCGCGCCGCGCAGCTGGGCGCTGTCGTCGTCGCTCCGGCAGCCGGTGAGCAGGAGCCCGCCGACCCACAAGGAGTTGGTGATGAGACGGCGGCGGTCGAGATCTTTGCCCACGGTTCGGCCCTCGGGTTTGACGACGGTGAGACTTGGCTATTCCGGGATTTTAATGAATCCTAGGCAGGTATCGCGCCGCGATCAAGCGTGATCGCGGACGCGCGGCGTTAAGGGGAGGAATCATGGCAGCCGGCGTTCTCGCCGCCTGGCTCGCGGCGGCTTCCGTCACGGGGGGCGTAAAGTGCCTGGACACCGCCTCCTTCGGGGCATTGAGCCTGACACTGGAGCGTCGCGACGGCGCCATCCACGTCGTGCTGACGGGCGCGCGCCCGGAGCAGGCCGCCCTCGCCTGGCAGGTTCCGGGCGCCGGGCCGGGCCTCGCCTTCGCGCTCGATTTCCCGCCCTCGGCCTGCCGCTTTTCCACGAAGGCGAAGCCCGTGTTCCGTTGCGCCACGGGGCCGGGCACGGTGCTCGTGGGCGGCAGCAGTATTCCGCTCGCGGGCGCGGACATCGCCCTCGCCGCGGTCCGGCGGACGACCTCGGGCCTGAAAGGTGACGAGACGGCCCGCGCGCTCGAGCTGACGGTCGGGTTGCAGGCGTCGACGGAAGGGCGCGCGGCTCAGGATTGGCGCGTGTCATACGACGTTTCCGGCTGCCAATGAGCGGGCATTGCGGCGGAACCGCTCTTCGAAGCGGCCACCCCCGATGAGGTCCGGCCTGAGCCGTGGGCTCAGGATGAGGTTTAGTGGGGGCCCTGCGCTCATTTGATCGGTCGGCGCTCCGGTGCTATAAATAGAGGGTCGAGGACTCCGTATCATGTTTGGGCACGCCTACTTGGATCGCGTTCCCCCCGGCGACCACCTCGTGCAGTTTTACGAAACCCACGAGGGCCTGGTCGCGGCCATCGCCCGCTATGTATCCGGCGCCCTGGCGGCGAACGAAGCGGTCCTCCTGATCCTGC
>JAYVWD010000864.1:0-6613 GCA_043786345.1 Pseudomonadota bacterium | reverse complement strand
GGCGACTTCTTCAACGCCGACACGGGGCTCCTCGACACGCCCGCGCGCGAGGCCCGGCGCATCCTCGCGCGCGTCACGATCGACGGAGTCCACTTCATCCCGCGCTCGAAGACCGTGCTGCTGACGCACCTCTCGATCAACAACCTGGCCGAGGCGGCGGGGCAGTATCTCTACACCCTGATGAGCGGCTTCGACGACACGCACGGCACGCCCGAGGCCGACTTTTTGCGCCGCGTGATGAAGAGCGCGATCGGCACGCTCGCCTCGAAGATCCTGAACCCACGGCGCAAATGCATGGAGCTGCACCACCACCGGCAATACGTACGGCGCTTCAAGGGCCAACGGCTGACGGGCGCCGCCCACCATCGCCGCCAGGTCGCCGCCGCCGTCCTGAAATTCGACCGCTGGATCGAGGCGCGCGTCGACGACCCGACGCCGCCGCAAGGCCTGCTGCCGCGCGGCACCTTGATCGCCGACCATCGCATGAACTACGAGATCAGCCGCGAGATCGGCCAGATGCTCGGCGCCACGATCTACAAAAAGGTGATCGCCAACAAGCTGCCCGCCTCGCGCCTGCCGCGCCTCTTCAAAAAACGCCTGCCGAACGAGGCCGCGCTGTGGAAAGAGGTGACGGCGCTCTACAGCCTGCTCAAGGCGTGATGGCGGGGCGGGGTCGCCGGCGGCGAGGCCGCCCGGTCAGGTGGGCGGCGCCTCTTTGTCGGCGTCACCGTGCCTTTCGCACGACCCCCACGTTCGCGCTGCACAGCCCTTACACACTGAAATCGCTGGAAAATCACGGAGCGGCGCCCAGGTGGGCCCGTTTTCGCCCTGATAAAAGCCAATCATCGCGGAATGTTGAGTCAGCGGCTCAAGGGCGTGCCATGCGGCTTTCCGGGCTCTATCCCGCCCCGGCCGAGTTGGCGGCACTGTTCGAGAAGGACAACGCCGTCTTCCGCGGGGCGCCCGCGAAGCTCGGCTACCAGCAGGTCGGCGGCGAGCCGATCGCCGTCACCTGCGCCCTCTTCCTAAAAGACCGCGGCCTGAGCGACGCCCGCCAGCAACGCGGCGAGACCGACGCCGTTTTCGGGGCCGACTGAGCGTCCGCTCGACCGGCGACGGCGGGACGCCGGCCCGCCCCCGCCGTGCTGACGAGGCACCATCCTCACTAAAAAAGGCCGCCGCCCTTGCCGCGGTTTTTCTCTTGCGGCTCAGTGCAGCTGCGGCCGCCGCAACCCGAGGAGGTGCCACGCCCGCGCCCCGTAGTCGTACGGAAACCACTCGATCGTCGCCGCGTGCGCCCCGCTCAGCTGCGCGTCCGCCAGGATGCGCGCCCGGCTGATCATCTTGATGCAGTTCGCGCGCTTCGACTCGAGCAGGCGGTCGCTGCACCCGATGACCTCGCGGTGTCCGTTGATGAAGTAGAGCAACGCCTCTCGCTGCACCATGAACTGCCGCCCCTCGCAAAACGTCCGAAACAGCCGCAGCATCGCCGGACACCGCGCCAGATCGAGGGCCTGGTCCCCGCAGTGCACGCGCCGGTCCGCGATCCAGATCCGCCAGGGCTCGATCCCGGCGTCCTCCGGGAAGCGCACGACCAGCGCGTTGAGCGGCTCATCCTTGGGCCGCTGCGCCTCGGCCTCCATGCTGATCTCGAGCCGCGCGCTTGGGAGGTCGCCGCATGGTGATGTGTATTCTGCCAGCATCGTTCGTCCTTTCATAAACAACGGGAAAACCGCGAATCGAGCCGGCGTCTTCTCGTGAAGGCGGGCGAATGTCAACGGCCATGGACTTACAAAAGGGCGTTTTTCACCGGCAATTCGCCGATCCTTTCATTAACGCCAAGGGCCTTGATCAGTTTTGCAAAGTCCGATCTTCGGACATCTTAGTAACGCGGGTGCGCAAAGTGTTACCGACCGCCCCTTGCGGCACGATGCCCGATCGTCTCACGATCCCCGCGACGCTTAGTGCCCCAACAAAGCCAGAGGTCTGGCACGGAGTCTGCTTTAGGACCCGCAAGAACATCCGGTTCGAACAGCACTCACGGAGGACCTCCCATGACCAACGGTACCAAGCTCATCGCCCGCCTCGCCGGCGCTCTCCTCTTGCTCTCTGGCGCGACGCAAGCCTTCGCCGACGCGCCGACCTACGTCCGCGTCCGCTCGATCTCCTACGCCGGCAGCGGGTGCCCCGCGGGCTCCGTGGCGCAAAATATCTCGCCCGACCGGATGGCTTTCACGCTCCTGTTCGACCAGTACATCGCTGAGATCGGCCCCGGCATCCCCCTGGCGAACAGCCGGCGGAACTGCCAGATCCTCACCGACCTGGACTTCCCCCAAGGCTGGTCCTATTCGGTCCTGACCGTCGACTACCGCGGCTACGCCAACCTCGAGGCCGGCGTCACCGGCCAGCAGCAGTCGGCCTACTATTTCCAGGGCTCGAGCACGACGGCGCGCCTCGCGACCACCTTCAACGGCCCGACGGCCCGCGACTACCAGATCCGCGACACCCTCGGCCTGAGCGCGGTCGTCTGGTCGCCCTGCGGCGCCCAACGCGCCCTCAACATCAACACCCAGGTCCGCCTGTCGTCGGCCAGCCGCTTCGCGCAGGGAATGCTGACGACCGACTCGATCGACGGCCAGGTGAAGCAGATCTACGGCTTCCAATGGCGCCGCTGCGGCGCGCCGTCCCACGACGCCGACGCCCCGCGCGACAGCATCGCGCTCTGATTCAAAGACCCTATGAAGAAAGCCTGTGCTGACGAGAAGGCCAGGTAGGCGATCCCCCACGGCGCGGCTTACGGTCAATCGACCGAGGCCGCGTCGTCTTTTTCGCCGATGTAGATCTTGAAGGTGCCGCCCACGGCGCCCGTCTCCCGGAATTCGAGCGCGACCGAGCCGACGCTTTTCGCGAAGTAGAGGCTCACGTTCGAGACCGAGTCCGCGTTCGATTTCTCGAGCTTGAGCTCCATCGCGTCCTTGTAGCTGACCGAGGCGGACGCCGTGCCGCCCTCGAAATCGACCTTGTAAGCGCTCACCGACTTATAGACGTCGGTCTCGCTCGCGGCCCGCTGCGACTCATTGAACGCGACGCGGTTGATCAGGTCGAGGTAAGACCGCATCTCCCAGAGGCTCACGTCGCCCTGGCCATCGAGGGACAGTCCGGGCGGCAGCAGGAGCTGCGACGTCGTATTGTCGCGTTGCTTGTAGTAGAGCCCGCCGTCCTTGCCGGTGACCAGGACGCCGCGGCTCTGGCCCGCTTCGCCGCCATCCGCGCCGTAGCTGGCGGAAAACAGCACCGTCATGCCGGCCTTGAGCTGGTTGACCTGGTAGCCGTAATAGCTGTTGGATTTGGCGTAGGTGCCCGCGGTCGGCGCGCTCACGACCTCGGCGATCGATCGCCGGTTGCTCACGTCGATCGACATGAGGTCCGCGCCCGCCGCCGGCTTCTGCTTGGCGCAGCCCGCCGCCGTCAAGGCCGCGATCAACACCGTCATCATGAACTTCGCCATGGTCATCTCCCGCTCTTCACTTGGCTGGTCGCCACGCTGCCGCCGCGACGCTGTTTGAACCACACGTCCGCGAGGAGGTGTTTCCTGCCGTCTTTCGTCGTAAACGACGCTTTGAGCCGCACTTCATTGTCCAAGACCGTCAGGGGCGTGGCCGAGCCCGTCTTCTCATATGCCAGGCTGAGCGCGACGATGCCGGAGGCGGTGAGCGACAAGAGCTCGCCCTTCTGCGCGATGCCGTCGCCGTTGGCGTCGCGCCACACGCGCAGGTCCTTGAACGCCGCGTCCCGGGCGTCGATGACGCCGTCCTTGTTGAGGTCGAAGGTCGCGAGCGCGGCGAAGCCGTTCGCGAAAACCTTGCCGAAGGTGTGCTCGCCGAAGAGCTCTTTGCCGCTCGAGATCAGGCCGTCGCGGTCCTGGTCGAAGGCCAGGAAAGCGTCGCGGGCGCCGACCCAGCCCGTGCGCACCGGGGCGCCGCTGCCCGTCAGGTCGAAGCTCACGGCCTTGGCGTCGTCCCAGACGTCGACGAGGTCGAGCTTGCCGTCGCCGTCCAGGTCGAGGACCAGGGGCGATTGGTAGTCTTTGAAGGCTTTGCCCGGGGCCGCGAAGGCGTAGGCCGGGTGGAACACGGCGAGCGCGATCTGCGCCTCGCTGCCGCCTTCGCCGGTATCGCCGCTGAACGACAGGATCTTGATCTGGTCGTCCTTCACCTCGAAGGCGACGCCCTTATCGAGCCATTGGAACGGGCGCTCAGGGTGGATGTTGCCGTCGAGGCTCTTGCAGGCCGACGCGTCGAACGCCGCCGCCGTATCGGTCGCCATGCAGATCGAGAGTTTTCCGTGCTGCTCGCCGTCGAGCGTGCCCGCTTTTACGGCGCCCGCGGCGTACTTCAGCCCGACCTTGAGGACGAGACGCCCGTAGGCCGAGCCCGGTGACGCGTCGTCGACGAAGCCGTCGACGACCGCTTGCATGGAGAGGGGGCCGGCGGCGATCAGGGTGCCGGAGGCGTCTTTAAGGAGGGCCCGGAAACCGGGGTTCGTCGCCTGATAGCCGGAGGCCATGTTCGAGAACGGCGTCACGGGAATAAGGAGGCTGCCTTCGCGGGGCTGCGCCGGCGGCGGCTTGCCGGGCTGCGCGGGGTTCACGACCGGCGGCTTCAGGGCATTTTGAAGGTCGCTCTCGGACAGGGTCACGGTCACGGAGGCCTCGGCATTGTTTTGACCGGTGCCGCCCGGGTTCGGGTTGGTGGGCTGCGTCGGCTGCGTCGGTTGAACCGGCTGTGTCGGCTGCGTCGGCTGCGTCGGCTGAACCGGCTGCGTCGGCTGCGACGGCTGCGACGGCTGCGACGGCTGAACCGGTTGCGCCGGCTGCGTCGGCTGCGACGGCTGAACCGGCTGAACCGGCTGAACCGGCTGCGTCGGTTGAACGGGCTGCGTCGGCTGAACCGCCGGCTCCACGGCGGGCGGCACGACCGCGGGCGGCCGCTGTGCGTCGGTACCGGCTGGCGGCCGGATGCCCGGGTCGACCGGCTGATGCTGCGCCTGCGGCGGTGTGGTCGTCGTCGGCATCCTGGGCGCCTGCGACGTGCACGCAGCCGTCTCCGCGGCGGCGATCGTCACCAACGCGAAGGCCAAGGCCTGCGCACGGCGTTTCGACGAAACTCCGGACATTCGAATCTCCACATTTTTTTTGCGACGCCGCTCCTTAAGCAAGCGTCGTACCGGCCCGCCAGCCGGCCCACCCCCGGTTGATTCAGGCGCTTATGGCCGCCTTGTCCTGTCGCCGGAATGGTCGCTGCCTTTTTTCTGGTCGCTCCGGGAGGTCCGAGCAAAAGGGGGCCAGAGAGCGACCACCCCGTTTTAGTTGCTTTCGGCGGCACGAATGCGGCGCTAACGATCCTCTGGTTTCAGCGGACGAGCTGAAATTCTCGAGATGCCCGGGGGCATCGTAGGACGCAGCGGGTCTACGCGATTGAGCCTCGATAATGCGCCGCAAAGGCCCGCTTCCACGGCGGGCTCAGGCCTCTACTTCGCCGCGCTCCGGGCCTCGGATCAGAAGAAGACGACGTCGCCGGAGGCCGCTGGAAGCGCCTCTTCGTCCTTCTTCTCGCCCGCGGCCGGGACCGCCGTTTTTTGCTGAATCGGGGTGACGTTGTCGCCCTTGGCGCGCGTCGTCGGCGACGGGCTCATCCGGCCGACGGCGTCCACCTTGACTACCATGTCGTCCGCGAACGACCCGATTTGCTTGAGCGGCGACAGCGCAGCTTCGATCTCTTTCCGCGTCACGTCCTGGAACTGCAGGCTCATGATGATCTGATCGATGTTGTGCGCCACGGTCTCGGAGCTCACGACCGCGCTCTCGACGAGCTTCGCGAAGACCGCCGTCGAGTCCTCGGCCGACGACATCAACGTCTGGACCGCGGTGTCGACGGACTCCTTCTTCGCCTTGGTCTTCTGCAGGTTCTCGGTGAGCGAGTGCGAGATCTCGGCGACGGCGTCGTTTACCTTGCCGACGATCTGGGTGATGTCGCTCGACGCCTGGTTCGTCCGGTCGGAGAGCTTGCGCACCTCCTCGGCGACGACCGAGAAGCCCCGGCCGTGCTCGCCGGCGCGCGCGGCCTCGATGGCGGCGTTGAGGGCGAGCAGGTTCGTCTGATCGGAGATGTACTGGATGTCGTCGGTGATCTTGTTGATCGTCGCCGTGTTTTCGAGGATCATCTCGATCGACTTCGAATATTCGACGTTGAGGCGGCTGTTTTCCTCGAGCATGTCCATCATCTCGCGCAAAAGGAGCAACGAGCGGGCGAGGACGCCGCTCAGGGACTCGCGCTCCTGGCCCTTGGCATCGGTGACGGATTTCCCGGAAAACTGCTTCGAGATCTCGTTCGATTCGGCGAGGTGCTTCTGGGCTTTTTCGAAGATGTAGCGGACCTTGTCGCCGATCTCGACGGCGCTCGTCTCGGTGTGCTCGATGACGTTGGTCAGCTGGCGCTCGATCCGGGGGACGAGGTCGCCGATGCGGCGCATGAGGCTGTTCTGGGCGACCAGGAACTCGTCGCGCTCGCCGAGTTGGCTCTCGAGGGTGCGGACGTGGTGCGACAGGGTCGCG
>JAYVWD010000863.1:0-3364 GCA_043786345.1 Pseudomonadota bacterium | reverse complement strand
TAGCGTTGGCTGCCGCCGGAGTGAGGAACGTGGGAGGCATCGGCCGAAAGCACCAGGCCCCGCAAGTCGACGATGAGCTCGCGCGAGGCGTCGTCCGCCGCGATCCAGCTGCCGGCGAACTTCACTCCGAAGAAGAGACTCGTCGTATCGCGCGCGAAATAGACCTCGCGCACGTCGAGGTCCGCCGACGGCGCATCGCCGGCCCGGTCCACGGCGACGACGCCGGAGAGCGGCCAATCCGTCAGCGCGCCGTCGACGGTGAGCCCGGTGGTCACGCTGTTTCCGGGCGCCGGGAACGGAAAGGCACAGGCCGGATGCACGCGCGCCTTGCCGTCGGAAAAGACGGCGATCTGGCCCGCGCGCGCGCCCCGCGCCGGAATCCCGCCGCCCGCCGTGTAGGTTCCCGTCGGCGCAAAGGTGCGCGGGTCGATCGTGGCGACGAGGGCCGGTTGTTCCGCCGTTTTCGCCGCATCG
The DNA here is from genome assembly GCA_043786345.1 of Pseudomonadota bacterium. Lineage (GTDB taxonomy): Bacteria > Bdellovibrionota_B > Oligoflexia > Oligoflexales > CAIYRB01 > JANOTL01. The sequence goes on along the minus strand of JAYVWD010000863.1, from coordinate 2,890 downwards.
GGGCGCAGGTCGAGGGTGCCGACGGCATTGAGCTTCGCGACCTGGCCGACCGCGGCCGGCGCCGCCTTGCCGCTGCGCGGATCGGTGACGCTCTCGGGTTGGCCGGCCGCGACGACGATCCCGCCGCTCACGCCTTCGGCATGGTCGAAATTGTCGGCGCCGTTGTTGCAGGCCCCCAAGGCCAATCCCAAGGCGAGGGCGAGGATTTTAGGGCTCACCGCGCAACCCCCCGGTCGTCACGGGGTACGTCGACCCTTCTTTCAAGGGCTGGGACACGGAGCCCGAGTTCGCGAAGCTGAAAGGCATGCTTTCTTCGATGCCGTCCTCGAGCTGCGCCACTTCGAAGCGCAGCAGCGGCTGCGAGACGAATCCGGTCGTGCCGGAGACGCCGATGCTTTGGCCGGCCGCGACATAGTCCCCGGTCGCGACGGTCGCGCCGTTGAATCCGAGGCTCTGGTAGACGCCGAAGGTGTTGTCCGCGTGCAGGATCCGGACGTAGTTGGTGCCGCCGCTCGACCCTTCGGCGTTCGACTGGACGACCGTCGTGACCGTGCCCGCGCGCGCCGCGTGGACCGCGGTTCCGACGGGCATCGCGAACTCGTAGGCGAAGCGGTGGATGCCCTTGTTCGTGTGGGCGCCGCAGTTGCCTTGGACGAGCTTGTGGCTCTGGCCCGGGGCCCACGGCAGCTCGTAGACCGCGATGTCGGGATAGCCGCCGCATACCTCGGCTGCGTCTTTTTCCGCGCGCAGCCCGGGAGCCACGCCGCAGCCGGCGAGCATCGATAAAATCAGCAAATGTGATAGGTTATATCGCAACCTCACCTCCGACGAACGCCGCCGTTGATTTCATCCGGAAGCTCTTGCCGCCGAACACGGTGTGCGCGCTCGTGGCCTTGGTCTGGCCGAAGTCGAGGCCGAAGCCGAGGAGCGAGCCTTTGCCGAGCTCGACCTGCGCGCCGACGGCGACGTGGGTTCCACTCACCACCATCGCCGTGACGCCGCCGTTCTGCGCCGCGCGGGCGGTTCCGAAAAAGGTATAGGCGATGCGCGCCATCGGCCGCGCCTTTCCGCCGGGCGGGAGGAAGATGAGGCCGGCGCTCGCCTCGTTCACGTCGAGGTGGTCGAAGAACTGCCGGGCGCGGCTCAGGTCATAAGATTGGCGCGACACCGCGAGGCTCGCGCCGATGGGAAACGACTTCCCCAGGGTGAGGTAGGTGTCCACCGTCGCCTCGGCGCCGCGCGCCTCTGCGAGCGACGTATCCCCGAGCATCAGTCCGAGGTCGAGAGCCCGCACGCCGCCGCTGAAGCCGAAGCCGAATTCCGCGGCCCGCGCCTCGCCGCCGGCCAGGATCAGGAGCGCAAGGATGAAGGGTTTCCGGCTCATAGGCTCGCCCTCGCGCCGAGCATCAGGGCGTAGGAGTCGAACGGCGTCTGCGTTTTCGCGACGGATTTGAACGCCCCCGTCGCGTCCTGCTGGCGCACCTCGACGGTCCTGAGCTCCGCCGACTGCAGGCTCACGTCGAGCCCGAGCGTGGCGCAGGCGCCTTTCGCGAGCTCCAGCTGCATGCCCGGCCGGATGTGCACGCCGGACATCGAATAGGTCCAGGTCGCCTCGCCGGTCGTCGCCATGCCGCCGCCGTCGCTGGTGCGCAGCGCCGCCGGATCCGTCGTCTTGCCCGCGATCGTGCCGTGAATCGTGTAGCTCATGCCGATCTGGGGCGAGAGCCCTTTGTCGCCGAGGGCGATCAGGCCGTCGAGCCCGAGCTCGGTCACCCGCACGGTGTCGAAGAAGGCCGTGTTCTGATCGAGGTCGAAGGTCTGCTGGCTGTAGAAGGCGCCAAAGGCCCAGGCCGCCTTGTCCTTGCGCCATCGCAGGGTGGTCCCCATGTCGGTCCCGAGCCCGGTCTTTGCGCCGCGCGCGTCGGTGAACCGGTGGAAGTCGACGAGCCGCAGCCCATAATCGAGCTGCATGTCCATGCCGGCGCGCGCCGTGCCGGCACCCCCGAGCGCGCTCAGAGCGACGGCCAGGAGGTGTTTTTTCATAGACGCCCCTGCAGCGCGACCATGAAGGCCGTCGACTGGAAGTCGGAGTCGGTCTTCATGTAAGGCGCGAAGGCGGTGGTCACGTCCCGGCCGCCGACCGTGATCTGCGTGACGGTGCTGTGCAGGAACGCCGTGTCGATCATGGCGCCGGCGCCGAAGTTCTCGTTGCCGAAGAGGAAGCCGGCGCCGAAATGCGGGCCGCGCAGGTCGGCGCTCCAACGGCTGCCGGCCTGGTATGTCGTCTGACCGGCGCCGGTCTCGAGGGTGCGGGTGTTCCCGATGTCGCCGCTGAATTTTCCGGAAAGCGTTTGGGCATAGCGCGCGAACCCGTGGACCTTCGCCATCGCGACGTTCACGACCAGCTCGGGTCCGAGCTCGGTGACGGTGCCTTTGTCGAAGAGGGCCTTCGCGCCGTCGAGCGCATAGCTTTGGGTGCTGTAGAAGAGCCCGAGCTGCGCCGGGAACTCCTTGATCGGATCCGTGAACAGGCTCGCCGTGAGGTCGGTCCCGGCCGCCGCCTGGTAGCCTTTGCCGCCGGTGAACCGGTGGTAGTCGACGCCCCGCTCGCCCACGAGCACGGTCAAGCCGCCCGCCGCGTTCGCCGGCGAGGCGAGCGCAGCGCCAAAGGAGGCGGCGATGGAAAGGATGAGGCGAATCATGCCGGAATGATCGGGACCCTAGGCTCCCGACTTGAACAATTTCGGCGCGGGTGTCTCGGTAATCATCCGAATTTATACCAATAATATCGGTATAATAGCCTCCATCCTCAAGGCCCGGTTGCCCGGGCCGACAGGGTTTGCATCTCTTTTTCCAGTGCGTCCCTAGAGGAACCGTCCTTCCTTCGCTC
>JAYVWD010000862.1:0-2569 GCA_043786345.1 Pseudomonadota bacterium | reverse complement strand
TCCAGCTTTCTGCCGTCGGACCTGTTGGCGGCGATGCTGCTCGCGCAGCTCGAGGCGCGGGACGCGATTCAGTCACGCCGGCGTGACATCTGGCGTCAGTATGAAAAAGAGCTCTCCGGCTGGGCAAAGGCCGGTAACATCGGCCTGCCGTTCGTACCCGAGGCTTGCGGCCATCCGAGCCACCTCTTTTATTTGATGTTTCCGGGGCTCGACGTCCGGACGCGTTTCATCGCGCACATGCGGGAACGCGGCGTAATCGCCGTCTTTCACTACCTGCCGCTAAATATCTCGGAGATGGGACGGCGCCATGGGGGACGGGCGGACGACTGCCCCGTGACCGAATCCGTGGCCAATCGACTCGTCAGGTTGCCGCTTTTCACCGGGATGAAGGACCTTCAGCTTCGGAGCGTCATCGCGGCCGCGGTATCGTTTCGCGTCTGATTATCTTTTGCGGTCCGCGCGGCGACGACGAAGCGCACGACGGCGTCGCGGTCACCGGGTTTCCTGGCCACTTCGTCCGGGACCTCCAGTCGGTGTCGCGGCGGACATTGGGGTCAGCTATGGCGAACGGCACAACGACCTCAGCACCCGTAGAGCTCGGGACGCCGATTGGTGAGAGCCGGCAACTTGCCCCGCGCCTCCGCCAGGCCCTCCCGCGAGATCGACGCGTACGCGACACCCGGCTGATCACCCGTGTCCGCCAGCACCTTGCCCCAGGGGTCGACGATCATCGAATGTCCGTACGACTCTTTCCCCGGCGAATGCTGCCCGGTCTGATTCGCCGCGAAAACATAGGCCTGGCGCTCGACGGCGCGCGCCCGCAGGAGCAGTTCCCAGTGCGCCACCCCCGTCCCCTTGGTGAACGCGGACGGGACGAGCAGGATCTCGGGCGCCCCTTGCGCCTCGAGCAGGTCGTAAAAGCGCGGGAATCGCAGGTCGTAGCAGATCGACAGGCCGACCTTCCAGCCGTCGATCGTGCAGGTCACGGCCTGGTCGCCCGACAGATAACCTTCACTCTCGTTATAAAGCGCGCCGGACGCCGAGTCCGTCAGATTGAACAGGTGCGTCTTGCGGTACTTCGCGAGCAGGCTGCCGTCCCGGCCGAAGACATAAGACGTGTTGAAGACCTTCCGGTGTCCGTTCTTGTTCCGGAGGGCGGACTCCGGGACCTCGTCGCGGCCGGGACGCTCGCCGACCGTGCCCGCGATCAGGACGATTTTGTGCTCGCGCGCCGTCGCCGCCATCGTCTCGAACAGCGGGCCGCCTTCGGACTCGGCCATGTCGTAGATCTTGTCGTAAGGGCCATGGAACGCGAGCATCTCGGGAAGCTGCACCCAGTCGGCGCCGGCGGCCGCCGCCTCGCGCACGTACCCGAGGGCCGTGGCGATGTTGCGGTCTTTGTCGGTGGTGCTCGTCAGGCAGACGGCGGCGATTTTGAGTGAGCTCATGTGGGCCTCAAAGCTTCGGCAGGACGATGTTGTCGTCGACGCCGAAAATCATCGTGATAAGTGCGACGCGTGTCCACATCCCGTTGCGCTCCTGGCGCCAGTACTTCGCGCGCGGGTCCTTGTCGATGGCGGGGTCGAGCTCGGTGCGGCGCGGCAGCGGGTGCATGATGACGCAGTCCTTCTTGAGGCGCTCCAGGTGCTCGTAGCGTAGGCAATACTGGCTCGAGTCGACTTTCGCCGAGTCGCCGAGGGCGGTGTCGTACTCGTCCTGCACGCGCGTCATGTAGATGGCGTCGGCCGCGCCCATCGAGTCCTGGAAATTCGTGGTTTCCTCGAAGCTCATGTGGTTCTTGAGGAGGAACGCGCGCAGGTCGTCCTGGATCCGGTATTCCTTCGGCGAGGCGAAGATGATCCGGACGCCGGGGTAATTCGCGAGAAGGCGGCTCAGCGAGCGCACGGTGCGGCCGCGTTTCAGGTCCCCGACCATGCAGATGGTCTTGCCGCTGATCGCGTCGGCGGCCTTGAAGCTGCGCTGCAGCGTGTAGATGTCGAGGAGTGCCTGCGTCGGGTGCTCGTCCGGGCCCGAGCCGGCGTTGATGACGGGGACCGGGGTCTCGGTTTCGTCGAGCTGCGCGGCGATCCGCGTGCACAGGCCGGCGACCGGCGAGCGCATGATGATCAGGTCGACGTAGCTCGCGAAGGTGCGCAGCGAGTCCTCGATCGACTCGCCCTTGCGCTCGGAGCTGGTCGAGCTGTCGCGGATCTCCGAGCCCTTGATGCCGAGGATGGAGCAGGCCGACTGGAACGACATGAATGTCCGCGTCGACGGCTGCGTGAAGTAGAGCATCGCGCGCTTGTGGCTGAGCAGGCTCTGGAGATACATGAGCCCGTCTTTCGACTTGTCGTACTTCCGGATCGTGTTGATCAGCTCGTACAGGTAGTCGAGGAACGGCCGGTCGAATTGGTCGGCGGTCAGGATGTGTTTCATGTGCTTCGGCTGAATCATCGAACGGGTCCTTTGTTTCCAGGGCGTTTCAGACGAAGGTGACGTGCGCCTCGCCCTTGCCGGCCTCGATGCGGCCGATGGGGCACACGTCCAGGCCGCAGGCTTTCGCCTCCGC
>JAYVWD010000861.1:0-2083 GCA_043786345.1 Pseudomonadota bacterium | reverse complement strand
CAAGTCCGTGAGCACGCAAGCCGTCATGGGCCTGCTCCCGATGCCCCCCGGCCGCATCACCTCGGGGACCGCGCTATTCAACGGCGTCGACCTGATCGCGATGAACCCCAAAGAGCGCCGCCAGATCATCGGCCGCGACATCACCATGATCTTCCAGGATCCGCTGGTGAGCCTCAACCCGACGATGACGATCGAAGGCCAGATCGCCGAGTCGCTCATCATCCACACCGCTATGAGCAAGGAGCAGCGCACGACGCGCGTCCTCGAGCTTCTCGACCTCGTCCGCATCCCCGAGCCGCGCACCCGCCTGCGGCAGTTCCCGCACGAGCTTTCCGGCGGCATGCGCCAGCGCGTCATGATCGCGATGGCGCTCGCCTGCAACCCGAAGCTCCTGATCGCCGACGAGCCGACGACGGCGCTCGACGTGACGATCCAGGCCCAGATCCTCGTCCTGATCAAGGATTTGGCGAAGCGCCTCAACATGGCGACGATCCTCATCACGCACGACCTGGGCGTCGTCGCGAAGATGGCCGACCGCGTCGCCGTCATGTACGCCGGCCAGGTCATCGAGGAAGGCTCGGTCAACGACGTCTTCTACCGCCCGAAGCACCCGTATACGCTGGGTTTGCAGAAGGCCATGCCGAAGGACGACGGGATCGCCGGCGAGCCGCTGACGCCGATCCCGGGCACGCCCCCCGACCTCTTCGCGCCGCCGCCCGGCTGCTCGTTCAGCCCGCGCTGCGGCGCCGCGATGGTCATCTGCAAGGAGCGCCAACCAGAGCTCGTCAAGGTCCACGACTGCCGCGTCGCCTGCTGGCTCCAGCACGAGAAGGCGACGAGCCTGCGCCGTGCCTACGGGATCCACGGTATCCACGAGAGGGCTCCGTCATGAACTCCGGGTTTCACGGGACCAACAGCCGCACCATCCTGGCCAAAGGCGCGCCCCTCGTCAGCGTCGAAAAGCTCAATAAACGCTTCGACCTCGGCAAAGGCCGGCTGCTGCACGCCGTCGATGAGGTCTCGCTCGACATCTACCCGGGCGAGACCCTGGGCCTCGTCGGCGAATCCGGCTGCGGCAAGTCGACCCTCGGCCGCGTCCTCGTGCGCATGTACGAGCCGACCTCGGGCGTCTTCAAGTTCGCCGGCGAGCTCGTGCCCGAAAAGCTGTCGATGTCGTACCGCAAGAAGTACGCGCGCCAGGCGCAGATGATTTTCCAGGACCCCTACGCCAGCCTGAACCCGCGCATGACCGTCGGCGACATCATCGCGGAAGGCCCGGACATCCATGGCTTGTGGACGAAGGCCGAGCGCCAGGCGAAGATCGACTTCTGGCTCAACCGCGTCGGCCTCGTGCCCGAGCACGCTTACCGGTTCCCGCACGAGTTTTCGGGCGGTCAACGCCAGCGCATCGGCCTGGCGCGGTCCCTGGCGCTCGAGCCCAAGTTCATCGTCTGCGACGAGCCGATCTCGGCCCTTGACGTGTCGATCCAGGCGCAGATCGTGACCCTGCTGCAGGAGCTCCAGAAGGAGCTCGGCCTGACCTACCTGTTCATCGCGCACGGCCTGAGCATGGTCCGCTACATCTCGACCCGCATGGCCGTGATGTACCTCGGCCAGATCGTCGAGCTGGGCCCCGCCGAACTCGTCTACTCGAAGCCGCTCCATCCCTATACCCAGGCCCTGGTCACCGCCAACCCGTCGCCGGATCCGATCAGGGAGCGCGCCAAGCCCGACAAGGTCCTTGGCGGCGAATTGACGAGCCCGGTCAACCCGAAGCCGGGTTGTCGCTTCGCGAACCGGTGCCCGCTGGTTCAGGACCGGTGCCGGATCGAGACGCCGTTGCTGCGCCAGATCCAGCCGGGGCGGCAGGCGGCCTGCCATCTGCTCTGAGCGTGGGGGGATCAGGCCGCGGCGTGAAGCCCCTGCGTCGTCCCGAGCCAGCAGATCCGCCCGGCGCGCGGCGCGACGATCCGCGACGCCGGCGTCACGGGCGCCAGGGACGGTGCGTCGTACTCGCGGCCGTCGATCTCGACGGCACCGGCGATGACGGCGAGGAAGGGGTGATCGGGCGCGGGCAGAAGCG
>JAYVWD010000860.1:0-3816 GCA_043786345.1 Pseudomonadota bacterium | reverse complement strand
CCTCATCGCCTGTAAGACCCCGGGCCCCGGCGGCAGCCTGCGCAGCGACGACGCGCGCGAGGCGGGCGCCGCGGCGGCGCACGTCGTCGACTTCACCATCCTTCAGCTCAACGACGTCTACGAGATCACCCCGGTCGAAAGCGGCAAGAAGGGCGGGCTGGCCCGCGTCGCGACCTTGCGCAAGCAACTCCTCGCCGAGAACCCGAACCTCATCACCCTGCTCTCCGGCGACTTCCTGAGCCCCTCGGCGATGGGCGTCACCAAGGTGGACGGCGAGCTGCTCGCCGGCCGGCAGATGGTCGACGCGCTCAACTCCGTCGGCATCGACTATGTCACCTTCGGCAACCACGAGTTCGACGTCACCGAGGCGCAGCTCCTTTCGCGCATCAAGGAGTCGAAGTTCAAGTGGGTCGCGAGCAACGTCTTCGACGCGAGCATGCACCTCTTCCCGGGCACCATCGAGAACGCCGTCACCGACGTCCACGGCTCGAACGGCGAGACGGTGCACGTCGGCTTCTTCGGGGTCTGCCTCGACATGGCGAAAAAGCCCCACGTCCGCTACCGCGAGCCGATCGAGGTGTCGAAGGAGGAGGCGACGAAGCTCGCCGGCGCCGACGTCCTGGTCGCGATCACGCACATGGACGCCGCGTCCGACAAGTTGCTCGCCGCCGCCGTCCCGCGCCTCGACGTGCTGCTCGGCGGCCACGAGCACGAAGCGGCCGAGCTCGTGGCGGGCGAGGACCACACGCACATCTTCAAGGCCGACTCGAACGCGCGCACCGTCTACGTCCACCGCTTCCACTACGACCTCGACACGAAGAAGGTCGCGATGGACAGCACGCTCGTCGACATCGACGCTGGGGTCCCCGAGGACCCGGCGACGAAGGCGATCGTCGACGGCTGGGTCACCAAGGTCTTCACCGCGCTAAAGGCGAGCGGCACCGACCCGGAGGAGGTCGTGGGCAACGCCGGGGAATACCTGAACGGCTTCGAGTCCGCGGTGCGCAACCACCCGACCAATCTGACGAGCCTGATCGGCGGCGCCTTCCTGGACGCCGAGCCCGAGGCGGAGGCCGCCATCTACGGCTCCGGCTCGATCCGGATCGACGACCAGATCGCCCCGGGCAAGATCACCAACTACGACATCGTGCGGATCTTCCCCTTCGGCGGGCGCATGATCCTGGTCAAGATCCAGGGCGACACCCTGGTGAAGGCGCTCGACCAGGGCAACCTGAACAAGGGCTCGGGCGGCTACCTGCTCACGGCGAATCTGGAGAAGGACGCCGCCGGCGCCTGGCGGGTCAAGGGCGAGCCGGTCAACCCCTCCAAGGTCTACCGGGTGCTCTTCAACGACTTCCTACTCACCGGCATGGAAAAAGGCTTAGGCTTCCTGGCCGTCGACCAGCCGGCGAACAACGTCTTCAAGATGAAGGACTCGAAAGAGGTCCGGGTCTCGCTGTCGGACAAGCTCAAGACGCAGATGGCGCCCTGAGGCCTCGACGGTGATCAGCGGCACTCCTCAGCGGGTCACGACGAGCATTTCGGGGTCCGTGATCCAGGTCTGTAGAATGTAACGGGTCGAGGTCGCCGGCAGGACCTCATGTGGGTGCGTGAACCCGACCGGAAACATGACGACGCGGCCGCGTTTCGGGCGGACCTTGAGGTCCTGGACCGGAAACCAGGTCTCGCCGCCCCCGTCCACGTCGTTCAGATAGACGAGCAGGGTGGCGAGGCGCAGGCCGTTGTGGGGCTCGACGGCGCACTGCCCGTCGACGTGCAGGATGCAGGCGTCGCCGACGTCATACCGCGACACGACGTAGCCGTCGTCCGACCACTCCTGGTGCGTCTCGGTGGCGAGCGGTCCCGCCTGCGCGAAGTACTCGCCGGTGAGGTCGTTGGCGCGCTGGCAGATCCGGGCGTTCATCATCATCCAGTCGGCGCACTGGGAGACGTTAAGGTACTTGCGCGTGCTGTAGTCCGGCTGCGGGTCCGGCTTGACCCGCTTGTCCTTGTCGAAGCGCTCGATGATCTGCGCGCAGAGCTCCGCGCTGAATCCCGTGTCCCACTGGCGCACCGCGGCGGCGATTTCGGCGGAGCTCACGCGAGCGTTCCGATCAGCGCCGTCTTGGTCGCGGCGTCGATGCGCACGGGCAGGACCTGGCCGATGACGTCGCGGCCTCCTAGGTCGACGCGCACCAGGCGGTAGTGGGCGGTCCGGCCGTAATATTGCGTCGGGAAGCGCTTGTTTTGGTAGAGGAAGAGGACCTCGCGGGTGAGCCCGACGTCCTTCTGATTTTCCTCGATCGTGAGGCGTTCCTGCAGCGCGTTGAGGCGCGCCAGGCGCCGGTCCATGACCGCTTCGGGGATCTGGTCGAGGTAGCGGATCGCCGGCGTGTTCTTGCGCGGCGAGTACTTGAACGTGAAAGAGAAGCTGAAGCGCGCCTCCTCGACGAGCTTTAAAGTGTCCTCGAACTCCGCCTCGGTCTCGCCGGGGAAGCCGACGATCAGGTCGGTCGACACGGCCATGTCGGGCACGGCGGCGCGCAGCCAGGCGAGGCGCTCGCGGTATTCGGCGACCGTGACCTTGCGCTTCATGCGCTCGAGCGTCCGGTCGTTGCCGGCCTGGACGGGGAGGTGGATGTACCGGCCGAGCTTGGGCTCATCGCGGAAGAGCGCGGCGAGGGCCGGCGTGAAGTTCTGGGGGTTCGAGGTCGTGAAGCGGAGGCGCGCGAGCTCGGGGATCGCGACCACCTGCCTTAGCAGGTCGATGAAGGGGCCGTCGGCCGAGGCGGCGAGCTTGCCGGTTTCGACGAGGTCCAGGCCGTAGCTGTTGACGTTTTGGCCGAGGACCGTCAGCTCGCGCGCGCCGGTGGCGAGGATCGCGCGGCACTCGGCCAGGATCTCGTCCGGGGACCGCGACAGCTCGCGGCCGCGGGTGAACGGGACGACGCAGAACGTGCAGTAGTTGTTGCACCCCTGCTGGATGTTCACGTAGCGCGAGACCTCGAACCGGCCCGCCAGCGCCGGCGGCGCCGCGGTGACCGGGGCGGGCGCCTCGTGGTCCTTGTGGCGCTTGAAGCCGACCGCGAGGGTGCTCTTGTGGGTCGCGGCGTTCTCGCGGAGGAGGCGCGGCAGCTCCTCGATCTGTCCGGGCCCGAAGAGCACGTCGATCTGCGGCGCCGCGTCGATCAGCTTTTTGCCTTCGGCCTGCGCGACGCAGCCGGCGACGGCGATGCGCATCGCCGGGTTCTTTTCCTTCATCACCCGTAGCTCGCCCAGGCGGCTCAGGACCTTATGGCGGGCCTTCTCGCGGATGTGGCAGGTGTTGAGCAGGATCAGGTCCGCGTCGTCGGCCCCGTCCGCCAGCGCATAATCCTGCGCGGCGAGCAGCCCGAGCATGCGCTCGGCGTCCGCCAGGTTCATCTGGCAGCCCCAGGTCTCGATGTGAACTTTGGGCATGGGGGCTTACTTCTTGCGGTTTTTCTTGCGGGATTTCTTGGCGTCCTTGCGGAGCTTCTTCTGCTTGTCGCGGTCGATCGGCTTCCTTGTGGCGCCGGCGCCGCCGAAGAGGCCCGGGGCCATGCCCTCGAGTCCGCCCATCCCCGCCATACCGGGCATCCCGCCGCCGCCGCCCATCGCGCCGGCCATCTTGCGCATTTGGTTCATCTGGGCGAGCTGGTTGACGCCCGGGATCTTGCCGAGGAGGCCCATGTTCTTGCCGAACATGCCCATCATCTGGCGCATGCCGAGGAACTTCTTGACGAGCTCGGTGACTTCCTTCGGGGGCCGCCCGGCGCCGCGCGCGATGCGGCGGAC
>JAYVWD010000859.1:0-2629 GCA_043786345.1 Pseudomonadota bacterium | reverse complement strand
CTCGCCGGCCTGACCTCCTTGGACGAAGCCCTCTCCTCGACGCAAACCGACGACTTGGCCTGATACGGAGTAGCGAGTGCCTCTTTTTAATTACAAAGGCTATGACGCCGCGACCGGTGCCCTGAAAAAGGGCAAGATCGAGGCCGATTCGCTCAAGGCCGCGCGCACCCGCCTCCGTCAGCGGGACAAAATCGTCGTCTCCGAGATGAAGGAGGAGATCTCCCTCGACAAGGCGCGGACCAAGGCGCGGTTCTCGTTCAACAACAGGGTGGCGCTCGGCGAGATCTCGGTCATGTCGCGGCAGTTCGCGGTCCTGCAGAACGCCCACGTCCCGCTCGACGAGTCGCTGCGCGCCCTGACGCAGCAGGTCGAGAACCAGACGCTGCGCAATACCCTGCAGGCCGTGAAGGAGCAGGTCTCCGAGGGCAAGTCCCTCGCCGACGCCCTCGGCCAGTTCCCCGGCGTCTTCAGCCGCCTCTACGTCAACATGGTCAAGGCCGGCGAGTCGTCGGGGTCGCTCGGCCTCGTCCTGGACCGCCTCGCCGACTACCAGGAAAAGGAAGTCGAGGCCCGCGGTCAGGTCATGAGCGCCATGATGTACCCGGCCGTCATGATGTTCGCCAACGGCTCGCTGATCGCTTACCTGATCCTGAGCCTCGTCCCGAAGCTCCAAAAGGTCTTCGTCAGCCTCAAGGCCAAGCTCCCGATCTACACCGAGCTCCTCATCATCTTCTCCGAGTGGCTCCAGCGGAATTGGTTCGTGGTGCCCATCGTGTCGGCCGGCATCTACTTCGGCTTCCGCTCCTGGGTCGCGACCCCCAAAGGCCGGCGCCGCTTCGATGAGATCCTGCTCGGGCTCCCGATCTTCGGCCAGCTCATCCTTAGAATACAGGTCTCGCGCTTCACCCAGACCCTTTCGACGCTCTTGGCCTCCGGCGTGCCGATTATCCGGGCCCTCGAAATTACCAAAAACATCATCAGCAACTCGGTGATCGCCGAGGTCCTGGAGAACGCCAAGCAGGCTGTCCAGGAAGGTAAGAACCTCGGGGCCTCGATCGAGAAGTCCGGCCGGTTCCCGCCGCTCGTGACTCACATGATCATGACGGGCGAGCGCACCGGGCAGCTCGAGGAGATGCTCGGGCACGTGGCGACCGCCTACGAGGCCGAGGTCACCCGGAAGATCGAGTCGATGATCTCCCTGATCGAGCCCATGCTGATCATCGTCATGGCGGCGTCGGCCGGGGGCATCATCGCCGCGGTCATGATTCCGATGGTTGGGATTATGAACCAGATCCGCTAATATGAATCCACTGTCTGAACGGCTCACCGGCGAAGGGAATGTCATGCTGATCAAAATGCGTTCGCTCCAAACTAAAGTGCGCTCCTTGCTGCCGGAAGCGCCGCGCGCGCTCGCGGCCGGCGAAAAGGGCATGTCGCTGATCGAAATCATCATCGTCGTCGCCTTGCTCGGCACGTTGATGGCGTACATGGTGTCGAACCTGATCGGCCAGTCGGAAGAAGCGAAGAAGGACCAGACGAAGCTCGCGATGGGCGTCATCCAGCAGTCGCTGCAGATGTTCCGCATCCACAACAACAAATACCCGACCACCGACCAGGGCATGAAGGCCATGCTGGAAAACCCGGGCGATCTGAAGAGCTGGCGCGGCCCGTACATCGAGCCCAACAAGCTCAAGGACCCCTGGGGCGGCGAGTTCGGCTACGACTCCGACGGCCGCAACTTCAAGATCATGTCGGCCGGCCCGAACGGCACCATGGGCGACGAGGACGACATCACGTACCCCGAAGCCGCGGACGACAAAGGCCAGGCCGGCTCGTGACGCGTCCCGCCAGACCGTCCGAGTAGACGAATTTTCGTTTAGGGAACCGCCCGGGTTCCCTTTCTTACGTAAGGGATCAAGGTGAGAATCGTCTCACGCAGCGCAGCGTCCGAGTCGGGCTTCAGCCTGATCGAGGTCATCATCGTGGTGACCCTGATCGCGTTCATTTACACGGTGGCGCTGCCGCAGTTCAGCATGCGCAGCCAGACCGAGGTCGCCAACAAGCTCAATGGGCTCGCGAGCGACGTGCGCGGCGCCTACGACCTCGCGGTGCTCTCGAAGAAGACCTACCGCCTGGTCTTCGTCATGGCGACGGGCGATTACTGGCTGGAAGAGGCCGACCGCCCGGACATCTACCTCGGCAGCGAGAAGATCGGCCACGACCCGACCGAGGACGAGGAAAAGGACGAGGCCATCGCTTTCGAAGGCAGGATCAAGGAATACGAGGAGCTCGCCGGCCAGGTCGTCGTCGACCAGGAGAAGGAAAAGGAGATCAAGCCGATCTCGCCGGTCGTCCAGGCGAAGGACAAGCTCCGCAAGGCGAAGTGGACCAGGGTCGAGTCCCTCGAGTGGAACGCCCGCACGCTCGGCCCCAACATGATGGTGAAGGACATGCAGGCCGAGCACCACGGCCAGAAGCAGGACTTCGCCGAGCTCGGCGAGAAGGCCCGCGCGATGATCTACTTCTTCCCTCAGGGTTACATGGAGCGGGCGGTCATCCACATCTCCTTCAAGAAGGCCGAGCTGACCCCCGACGACGACCAGCCGTCCTTCACGATCGTGACGCAGCC
>JAYVWD010000858.1:0-3508 GCA_043786345.1 Pseudomonadota bacterium | reverse complement strand
GATCATGACCGACGAGCGCACCAACTCGGTCATCATCTTCGGACCCCCGCGCACCATCGCCGACGTGAAGAGCCTCGTCCGGAAGTTCGACGTGGCGATCGACGACCCGTCCCGCCAGAGCACGATCCACGTCCGCCCGCTCGACTACGCCGACGCGAAGAAGCTGTCGTCGACCCTCTCGGCCCTCGCGACGGGCGGCAAGAGCGGCGGCGCCAACGCGCGTCGTCCCCCGATCATCCCCCCGCCGCCGCTCGGCGCGCCGGGCTTTCCCGGCGGTGGCGGCGGCGAGCCGGTCGCGGCGGCCGAGCTCTCGGGTGACGTCAAGATCGCCCCGGACGAGTCCTCCAACTCCCTCCTCATCACCGGCAGCCACGCGGCGTACCAGACGATCAACTCGCTGATCCGCAAGCTCGACCTGCGCCGCAGCCAGGTCTTCGTCGAGGCCGACATCCTCGACATCAACATGAACAGCGGCTTCAAATTCGGCACCTCCGTCTTCGGCGGCCGCGGCGCGCCCGGCGGCACGGCCATCGCGACCACCTGGCAGGCGGCGCCGATGGGCCCGCTGATCGTCGCGCAGGCCGCGCAAGGCTCGGGGGCCGCGGCGAACTCGACCTCCCAGCTCGGCGACGTCGCCAAGGTCTTCGCGGAAGACATGACGGTCGGCATCCTCTCGGGTAAGGAAGTGAACATCGCCGGCCTCGGCAAGTTCCGGCCGGGCGCCCTGATCAAGATGATCAAGAGCGACGCCAACACCCGCATCCTGTCGAGCCCGCACATCCTGACGTCCAACAACGAGGAGGCCCAGATCGTCGTCGGCGAGAAGATCTTCTTCCGCTCCTCCGACGTGAACCCCTCCACCGGGGCCATCGCGAACAAGGTCGAGAAGGAAGACGTCGACCTGACGCTCGCCATCAAGCCCAACATCAGCCATGCCAACTACGTGACCTTGCAGGTCAACCTGGAGTCGAGCTCGGCCAACATCGACGCGACTTCGGGCCTCCCGAAGGTCAGCAAGCGCAAGACCAAGCAGATCGTCACGGTCAAGAACGGCCAGACGATCGTGATCTCGGGCCTCGTGCAGACGAGCGAGTTCCAGTCCTTCCAGAAGATCCCGTTGCTCGGCGACATCCCGATCTTAGGCTGGCTCTTCCGCAACTCGAACATCAGCCACGTCCGCAACAACCTGATGATCTTCCTGACGCCCCACGTCATCCACGGCGCCGACGACCTGGCGGCGGTCTACAAGGCGAAAGTCGACGAGCGCGACCAGTTCCTGGCGAGCGTCTACGGCTCGGGCTACCGCGACGACGACTTCTACGCGCTGCTCCCGACCAAAGAGGACGGCGAGTACCATCCGGACGAGTCGGACGCCCTGGAGAAGGCCCGCCGCGAGGAGATGCTGAAGCAGATGTACCAGGACAGCCAGCCCTGGAAGCCGGCGCAGCCGCCGGCCAACGGCGAGGAAGGCGGCAAGAAGGCGGGCAAGATGGAGGAGGGCGAGGTCTTCGTTCCCCTGTCCCCGGGCGACGAAGGCGGCGGCGACATGGGCGGCGGCGCCCCACCCCCCGAAGCGCCCGAGCCGCCACCGCCACCGGAGCCGGCGGGCGAGCCGGAGTAATCCGGAGTCACCGAGATACCCATCATCGAAACCTCACGGTTTTCATGATTTCGTCCTCCCCCGGGACCCCGAGGTCTCCCTCCGAGATGAAAAAGAGCAAGGACGATCCGCGATGGATGAAACGGCCGAAAGAAAAGACCCGACGCTTGGCCTGAGCGACGCCCCGGCGGGGACCGCGCCGTCCGACGTGCCGCCGGAGCAGCCGAAATGGAGCAACCTGCCGACGGTGTCCTTCCGGAAGCTCCAACGCAAGACGTTGGGCCAGATCCTCGTCGAGTCCCAGGCGCTCACCACGGAGAACCTCGAGTCCGCGCTGTCGAAGCAGAAGGAGACGCAGGGCAAGATCGGCGAGATCCTCGTCGAGAACGACATGGTCAGCGAGGAGGACATGCTGCGTGCCCTCGCGTACCAGCTCGACCTGCCCTATTACTCGCGGCTGCCCGTCAACGACATCGACCCGACGCTCGTCGACAACATCCCGATCTTCTTCTGCCGCGACAACAAGATCCTGCCGGTGGCGAAGGACGACTTCAACGTCACCGTCGCCGTCGCCGACCCGCTCAACATCTTCCCGCTCGACGACCTGCGCCTGATCCTGAGCACCAACATCAACATGATCGTGAGCCCGCCCGCGGTGATCGAGTCGTCGATCAACCGCGTCTACGAGCGCTCCAACGACGCGTCCCAGAAGGTCCTCGAGGACCTGAACCAGCCCGACATCGACGCCGACGAGGACCTCGAGGAAACGCGCGACCTGCTCGAGTCCACCGACGACGAGAAGCCGATCATCCGGCTCGTCAACGGCCTGCTCGCCCGCGCCGTCAAGGAACGCGCCTCCGACATCCACATCGAGCCCTATGAGAACGAGATCATGGTCCGCTTCCGGATCGACGGCTCGCTCCAGGACAAGATGCAGGTGCCGCGTCAGCACGCCTCGACCCTCGCCACCCGCATCAAGATCATCGGCAAGCTCAACATCGCCGAAAAGCGCGTGCCCCAGGACGGTCGCATCAACTTCCGCGTCGCCGGCAAGGACATCGACGTCCGTCTGTCGGTGCTGCCGACGGCGCACGGCGAGCGCATCGTCATGCGCCTTCTCGACAAGTCCTCCGGCGCCAAACGCCTGGAAGACATGGGCCTCGAGCCGGAAACGTTCCAGAAGTGGACCAACATCATCGAGCAGAACCACGGGATCGTGCTCGTGACCGGGCCGACGGGCTCCGGTAAGACGACGCTGCTCTATGCGTCCCTGATGTACATCAACACGACCGACATCAACATCGTCACGATCGAAGACCCGGTCGAATACCAGCTCGCCGGGGTCGGTCAGGTCGAGGTGAAGGAAAAGGTCGGCCTCACGTTCATGGAAGGCCTGCGATCCATCCTCCGCCAGGATCCGGACGTCATCATGATCGGGGAAATCCGGGATCACGAGACCGCCGGCATCGCCATCCAGTCCTCGATGACCGGTCACCTGGTGATGTCGACCCTGCACACCAACGACACGGCCTCCACCGTGACGCGCTTCCTTGACCTGAAAGTCCAGCCGTTCCAGGTGGCTACGGCCGTCCTCGCGATCATGGCGACGCGCCTCGTGCGCAAGCTGTGCACGTCGTGCAAGGAGCCTTACGACCCGATCGACGGCGAGCTCAAGCTGATGGGCATCACCCGGGAAATCCTCAACGGCCGCAAGATCTACCGGGCCGGCAACGGCTGCGACGACTGCCAGACCCGAGCCTACACCGGCCGGATGGGCGTGCACGAGTTGATGATCATCGACGAGGAAATCCGCGAGACCCTCCTGGCCAGCCAGGACGCCAACAAGCTCAAGAAAAAGGCGATCGAAAAGGGGATGAAGACCCTGCGCGACTCCGCCATGTCGAAGGT
>JAYVWD010000857.1:0-2106 GCA_043786345.1 Pseudomonadota bacterium | reverse complement strand
GTCGTCGTCCTCGATGACCTGTCGACCGGCTTCCGCGATGCCTTGGTCCAAGGCGAGACCCTCTATCAGGGCGATGTCAGCGACACCGCGCTTCTCGGGCGCATCTTCTCCGAGCACCGGGTCGACACGATCCTGCATTTCGCCGGCAAGATCCGCTCCGAGGAATCGGTCACCGATCCCTACCTTTATTACTCGACCAACACCCTCAAGACCCTCCAACTCATCCAAACTGCCGTGCGTCACGAGGTCCCGCGCTTCATCTTTTCATCGACGGCCGCCGTCTATGGGCAGAGCGAAGTATTTCCCGTCTTGGAGACCGCAACGCCCCGCCCCGAGAGCCCTTACGGCGCGTCGAAGCTGATGAGCGAGCGTATGCTGCAGGACATGGCGGCGGCGACGGGGCTCAAGTTCGTGATCCTGCGCTATTTCAACGTCGCCGGAAACGATCCCTCCGGGAGAATCGGCCAGCGCACGCCCAACGCCTCGCACCTGATCAAAGTGGCGTGCGAGGCGGCCTTGGGACAGCGGGCGGGACTCACGATTCATGGGACGGACTACCCGACGCGCGACGGCACGTGCATCCGGGACTACATCCACGTCGAGGATCTGGCGTCGGCGCACGAGCTGGCACTGCAGTATCTGAGGGGTGGGGGGGAGAGTCAGGTGCTGAACTGTGGGTATGGGACGGGGTCGACGGTGCGGGAAGTGGTGCGGGCCGTCAAGGAAGTGAGTGGGGTTGATTTTCCCGTGCGGGAAGGGCCGCGACGGCCGGGCGATCCCGGGGTCTCGGTCGCTGGGGTCGAGCGAGTGAAGGCGCTGCTCGGGTGGCAGCCGCGGTACGACGATTTGCTGACAATCGTCGAGCATGCCTATGGGTGGGAGCGACAGTTGGCTGCGGGGAACACGGAATGACTGATCGAAATGGCGCCAAACCAGATGCGCAAAGGCCTCATCAAGCGAGGCCATTGGCCGATCTGGACGCGGAAATCGATTTTACCGACGTCATCGCCTTCTTCAAGCGTTGGCGGTTCTGGCTGCTCGGCGCCACGATCTGTGGAGCATGCGCAGGCGGTGGGATCTGGGCTTTCAAGAACAAGGCGTCCGCCCCGGGGAGTGACTCGCCGCTTTGGCTCGTGACTCTTGAAGGACCAGCGGGCAGCGAAATTGCTCTTTCCGGGCTGCCGGCCGCGATGACGGCCGCGCTCACCAATGACGAGGCAGCCAAGACCTTCTACAAGGCCATGTCATCGCCGACCTCTGCAACCCCGAACACAAGCCTCAATGATTGGCTCGCACGCCAAGCGGCCGGCGCCGGCATGATTCGCAGCATAACGGCCGTCGGCAGGCAGATCCGGGTCATGATCGACAGTCGCGCGCCGTGGACTCAGGAGCAGGCGCAAAGCTCCATCCTCGCAGCCGTCAACGAGTTGATCGTTGACTTCAATGGTCGCTTCGTCGCCACCTATCAGGGAATGATCCACAAGCGTATTCATGACTCCCTTAAGCTGACCAATCAAAAGGCCCAAGCGCTGGCACTTTTTGCGAAGAACTCGGAGCTGCCGCCGGCCGTCAACCAAGAGTTCATCGCCAAATTGGCTCCGATGATGGTGGATGACTCGAAGAGCCTGAGCATGACGATGTACCTGCTTGGCTCGCTTCCCGACTCAGAACCGAAAAAGGCCTCGTTGCTAATGGCGTTCAACGCCACACAACAGGATCTTCAGGAAGTAGACGGCCGACTGCAGTTGTTTAAGAAAACCTTGGGCATCGATAGCCTCACTCCACTTCCCGTCCTGACCGCGGTGACGACGACAAAGCTCGCAGCCCCCGCGTCCAATGCGCCGGGGGAGCGTCTTGGCTTGCTAGTTCTCGTCGGCGCTCTGGGCGGCTGCATGGTAGGAGTCGCGCTTGTCGTCGGGATGCACGTCAGTGCCGCCGCAGCGAGGCTTCGGTCGGCGACAGTTTAGTCGAGAATTTAGTCCCCGGAGCTTTCGCCACTATGCAAGATGTCATTTCAGAAACGAGCCCCGGGGGCCGGCCACGATCCTTGTTTACGTCGAAAAATCTGCTGATTCTTAGCCTGATCGTATCTTTGTCGATCATGTA
>JAYVWD010000856.1:0-2121 GCA_043786345.1 Pseudomonadota bacterium | reverse complement strand
CGACGCCCACGCCCACGCTCACCTCGACGCCTACGCCCAGGCCCACGCCTTGCGCTGGCGTCCGTGCGAAGCCCGCGCCAGACGGCGCTTCTTTGCCGGAAGCGCCTTTCACGGCGCGGTTTTAACCTTGCCGCACCCCCTACCTGGTGATACGTTCGGGGCTGGCGCGAAGTGATGAAAATGATTCGACTATCACGCTGCATGAGGGCCCGGGCCGACGACGCTGCGGAGCGGCCCCCGTGCCGCGTGCGTTGCAATTCGATGCGGAGCACATTCGGATGACGGACGCCGCTGCCCTACCCACGTTCAACAAGCAACTCGCCGACCGCCTAGCCGCGAAATTCCCCGGAGCCGAGCTCAAGTACACGACCAATCCCCGTCACACCGACGAGGAAGTCTTCGAGATGCGCCCGACCTCGGTGCTCGAGGTGACCCGCGAGATCCAGAAGAGCTACCCGTTTCTGATGGACGTTTGCGGCGTGGACTACCCGGAGCGCGCCGAGCGCCTCGACGTGGTCTACCACCTGGCGGACCCGGAAAATAAGCGGCGGCTGCGCCTCAAGACGCACTTAGCCGACGGCGGCTCGCTGCCCTCGGTCACCTCGGTCTACCGCGCGGCCAACTGGTTCGAGCGCGAGGCCTTCGACCTGTTCGGCATCCGCTTCGACGGGCACCCGAACCTCCGGCGCATCCTCTGCCACGAGGACTTCGTCGGGCACCCCCTGCGGAAGGACTATCCCGCCGACCGCAACCAGGTTTTGACGACCCCGATCGACCACACGTTCGCCAAGGACAAAGAGCGCATGCAGATGGAGGAGGAGGACCACCTCTCCGACCGCGTGTGGCTCAACATCGGCCCCGCCCACCCGGCGACGCACGGCACGCTCCGCTTCATGGCGATCATGTCGGGCGAGACGGTCGAGAAGTGCGACGTCGAGATCGGCTACCTGCACCGCTGCTTCGAGAAGATGTGCGAGTCGCACGATTACAACCAGATCATTCCTTATACTGACCGCCTGAACTACTGCTCGGCCCCGATCAACAACTCGGCCTGGTGCCGCACCATCGAGAAGATGCTCGGGATCCAGGCGCCGCCGCGCGCCCAGGCCCTGCGCATGATCATCGACGAGTTGGCGCGCATCATCGACCATATCGTCTGCACGTCCACCAACGCCCTCGACCTGGGCGGTATGACCAACTTCTGGATCGGCTTCCGCGCCCGCGAAGCCGTCTACGATTGCTTCGAGAAGCTCTGCGGCGCCCGCCTGACGGTGTCGCTCACGCGCATCGGCGGCATGGGCTTCGACATCCCGGACGGCTGGGTCCAGATGGTCGAGGAGGCCTTGAAGGTCATCGAGCAGGCCAACCGCGAGCTCGACCTTTTCCTCACGAAAAACCGTATCTTCGTGCGCCGCATGGTCGGCGCGGCGCCGATCTCCAAAGACGACGCGATCAACTGGGGCTTCACCGGCCCCTGCCTGCGGGCGGCGGGTGCTCCGATCGACACCCGCCTCAACGAGCCCTACTTCTTCTACGACCAGGTGGAATGGGACGTGCCGGTCGGCGAGCGCGGCGACGCGTACGACCGCTACATGGTGCGCATGGAGGAGATGCGGCAGTCCGTGCGCATCATCCGCCAGATGCTGAAAAACATCCCGGCCGGGCCGGTCAAGGTCGACGACCCGACGATCTCGCTGCCGGACAAGCAGGACGTTTACGGCAACATCGAAGGCCTGATGAACCAGTTCATGATGGTCATCTACGGCGTCAAGCCGCCCGCGGGCGAAATCTACTGCCCGCACGAAGGCGGAAACGGCGAGCTCGGCTTCTACGTGATCAGCGACGGCTCCGGCCGCCCCTACCGCGTCAAGTGCCGACCGCCCTGCTTCGCGGTGTTCCAGGCGTTCCCGGAGATGGTCGAGGGCCAGATGCTCGCCGACGTGATCGCGGGCCTGGGCAGCATCAACATCATTGCAGGTGAGCTCGACCGATGAGTGTATTTTCTGACGCCCTGGCCAAGCGGATCGACGGCTACCTCACCCGCTACGAGACCAAGCGCACCGCGATCCTGCCGGTGCTCCATGCCATCCAGGACGAGCACGGCTGGGTGAGCGACGCGCA
>JAYVWD010000855.1:0-3495 GCA_043786345.1 Pseudomonadota bacterium | reverse complement strand
ACGGCGGAGCAGCATTTCCAGACCGACATCGCCGAGCTCGAGTTCGACCACTTCGCCCTGAGCGACCGCTCGGCGAAGGAGGGCGGCACCCCGATCGTGCTCGTCGGCGCCAAGCGCGAGGTCGTGGAGCCCTGGGTGGCGCTGATCCGCGGCCTCAACATGCGGCTCGGCTGCATCGAGTGCAACGTCTTCTCGACCGCGAACATGTTCGAGTACAACTACGGCACGATGCAGGGGCTGATGGCCCTGATCAACATCGGCGCGAACGGCACGCAGGTGTCGCTGATCAGCCACGGCGACTACCTCTACACGCGCGACATCGCGATCGCCGGCGAGGAGTACACGCGCCAGATCGTCGAGGCGCTCGCCGTCACCCGCGAGAACGCCGAGCACCTCAAGGTGTCCGTGAGCCAGGGCGACGCCAACGTGCCGCCCGAAGTCATGAAGATCCTGGGCTCGATCAACGAGCAGCTCGTCAACGAGATCCACGTCACCGTCGACTACTTCTTCCAGAGCGGCGACGCGCCGGGCGAGACGGCCCTGTCCGGCGTCTATCTGACCGGCGGCGGCTCGCGCATCCTCGGGCTCGACGCCGCCCTGGCGGCGGCGCTGCAGATCCCCGTCACCATCGTGAACCCCTTCCAAAAAATCGAGATCAGCCCGCAGAAGTTCACCGTCGAATACATCATGATGCAGGGCCACCTCTACGGCGTCGCCGTGGGGCTCGGGCTGCGGTCGTTCGGAGACAAAAGCTGAGATGATAAAGATCCAGCTATGCCCCCCGGAAGAGCTCGAGAACCCGCTTTGGTGGGTTCCCGACGTGGCCGTGGCCGTCCTCGTGGTCGCCGCCGGCTACCTCGGCGCGCAGTATTACCTCGGCACGATCCAGGAGCAGGTGGACACGGTCGAGACGCAGGCCAAGAGCCTCAAGGACAGCACGGAGGCGCTCAAGCCGGACCTCGAGCGCTTCAAGACCCTGGACGGCGACATCGCCGCGCTCAACACCAAGCTCAACGCCTTGAAAAAGATCACGGTCTCGAAGATCGCGCGCTACAAGCCGCTGATCGCCGTCGAGCACTTCCAGAACCTGCGTCCCGAGGGCGTCTGGTTCAAGTCGCTCAAGATCGGCATCAACGGCAAGGACGAGTTCGATCTGGTCGCCCAGGCCTTCGACAACCTGATCATCGCCGAGTTCATGACGGCGATCCGCGCCACCGATTCCCAGGACAAAGACGACGGCGACCTGCGCACCCAGGTGGCGTTCACCGAGTTGGCCCTTGCCGATTCGGTGCTCGGCCAGCCCGGCGGCCAGCAGCAGGGGGGCCCCGAGGGCGAAGGCGGCGGCGGTGCCTCCCGGAGCCTCGCGGCCTACCCGACGTTCCACCTCAAGGGCCGGTTCGTCGAGCGCACCGGCCCAGCCCTCCCCCTAGGCGACGGCGCCGCCGGGTCCGGCAGCGGCTCCGGCTCCGGCAAGCCCCGGGGCTCGGGCGCGAAGCCCGCGGCGAAACCGGCACAACCAGTCATCTCCCAAGGCCCAGACAACGACGATAACGTGAAGTTCTGACGCATGGATATGGACGAAATCAAGAGCCGCTACAAGGGCCTTCCCGCCTGGGGAAGGCTGCTCGGCATCACGTTGCTCGCCCTGTTGCCCGCGGCCTACACCTGGTGGGACGAGGGCGAGGCGCTCGACGAAAAGCTGGCGGCCGCGCATGCGAGCGAGGACACGAACCGCGAGGCCTTCGAGCGCGATCGCTCGAAGAAGGGCAACCTGCCCAAGCTCGAGGAGCAGAAGGCCTTCACGATGGAACAGCTCGAGAAGGCGCGCAAAAAGCTGCCCGAGCTGATCCACATCGAGGACGTGCTGCAGAAGATCGCGACGATCGCCAAGGAAACGGGCGTCAAACTCAAGGTCTTCCGGCCGCTCAAAGAGATCAAGGGCGGCCAGGAGTTCAAGTACTACGAGCTGCCGATCGCGACCGAGATCAACGGTAAATTCAGCGCGCTCGCGTCCTTTTACGATCGGATCGTGCACCTCGAGGGCACGGTTTTCGTCCGCAACATCGACATCAGCCCGAAGGTCGGCGAAAAGGTCGACGGCCGGCCCGGCATCAAGGTCAGCGAGGCGGACCGGGAACGGCGCGAACGCGCCGAGATGACGCTCGACTCGGCCTTCGAGATCGTGCTCTTCCGCGGGATGAGCGCGGCGGAGCAGCTCACGGCGGAGGCCGAGGCGGGGATGCTCAATGAAGGCGCGGGCAACGGCAGCGGCTCCGGCGGCAAGAACCGGGCGCCCCCGCCGGCGGGCGAGCCCCCGGGCGGGACGCCGCCGCCGGTCGACGGCGCCGCGCCGCCGACGGCGCAGAACGAGACGACGGTGATCGGCGGGAAGCACAGAATGTGAGGCGGCAGTGCGGACAACGGTCATGATAAACAAAATATGGTTTATGTTGACGGCGCTCCTCGCGACGCTTGCCGCCGGCGTCGGCGCGCCGGGCGCGCGCGCGGCCGGCGAAGAGATCCTGGTCCGGCCGGCGACCTTCCCGAAGACGACAAGGACGGCAGCGACGCGGCCCCGGCCGACGACGCGCCGCCGAAAAAAGACATGAAAGCCAAGACGGGCAAGGGCGACGCCGGATCGAAGAAGAAGGACGACGACGACAAGGAGCCGGGGCAGGTCACCTGGGACTCCTACTCGGACCTGGGCAAGAGCTCGAGCGTCGCCCGGGAGATCACCCACGGCGTCCGGGTCGAGGACATCGTCGAGCCCCCGAGCGACTACCGCTACGCCGCCTTCGGCAAGCCGGATCCCTTCGTGCCGCCGTTGTTGAGCGAGGAGGACGAGCAGGGCCCGAGCGCCCTGGAGATCCCCCTCGTGAGCCCGCTCCAGCGCTTCAACCTCGAGGAGCTGAGCGTCGTCGGGATCTGGCAGCTCAAGTCGGGTGAGCGCAAGGCGATGGTCATGACCCCCGTCGGCGGCGGGGGCGGCGCGGGCGCCGGCGTGATCGTCAAGAACGGCGACCTGATCGGCAAGCGCGGCGGCAAGATCCTCGGCGTCGGCGAGGACTACCTCAACGTCCGCGAGTTCTCACTGGCGCCGGACGGCTCCCGCCGCTTCGAGGACCGCCAGATATATATGGGTAAGCGCGCCGACACGGACCTCGCCGGCAAGATCCGCTTCAAGCCGGGCGAGAAGAACTCCGAGGTCATCATCGAGAAGGATCCCACCAAGGCGGTCCAGGGCGGCGAGCCGGGGGCGGCCGCGGCCGACGACGGCTTCGGCGGCGCGGCGCTCAAGGCGAAGAAAGGCGGCGAGCCCGCCGGCGCCAAGATGGATCAGGGCCTGCAAAAGGGCGCGGAGCAGCAAGCGATGCCGGTCGGCCTGCCGCCGCCGGCGGCCCCTGTCGAAGGCCCCAAGGCGCAATTTCAGGCGGGCGGCGGCGCCAAACCCCAGTTCGCGCCGGGTGGCGGCGGCGCGCAGCAACCAAAGGCGGC
>JAYVWD010000854.1:0-3319 GCA_043786345.1 Pseudomonadota bacterium | reverse complement strand
TGGCGAGGCGGCGAAGAGCGCCCCGAAAAACCTGCCCGACCGCGTCAATTCCAACTTCATGATGGCGCCGCTCGCGCTGGGCATCTCCCGGAACGCGGCCAAGTCCGAAACCCACCTGATCCTGCGCGCCGTGGCCGGCACGGAAGAGCACGGCGTGCTCGACGGCGGCAGCCGCTCGATGTCCTACAAGCTCGCCGGCGACGTCAAGGGCCGCATCGCCGCGATGGGCAGGTACATGGGCCCAGGCGGGGGGGCGGGCTTGGCGAAGCTCGCGCAGGACGCGGCGAGCGCCCTCGACATGATCCGAAAACCCCGGTCGAAGTGAGGCCTCAGCCCCCCGTCGCGGGCCTCGGCGGCCGGAGCCGCGAGACCCGGATCTGGATCCAATCGCTGAGCCGGTGCTCGACGACCAAGTCGGTGACGAGGTCCGGGTCGTCGATATTCGACTTGTTCACCAGCTCGCCCGACTGCACGCTGAGCTCCTGGACGAAGAAGACGTCCTGGAGCAGGTGCGTGCGCAGCTTCGCCAGAATGTCGGCCTCGTGGCGGTTGAAGTAGTCGAAGGTGACGGCGCCGTAGCCGAGGGAGGTATAGCGCCCCGGGTAGTCGACGACGGCCAAGGTGCCCTCGCGGCCGTCGCGCGCCAGGAAGTCGTTCATGAAGTAGACTTTGCGGATCGACGGGCGTTCGTGCATGAACTGTCCGCGCCAGGCCACCGGGAAGTAGACCGCGAACGCGAGGAGGCCGGCGCCGAGCGCCAGGCGCTGCGTCCGCAGGCTCCCTCGGCAGGCGATCGCCATCAGCACGACCGTCTGGCCGATGTTGAGCGGCAGGAAGTAGCGCGTCGAGATGCCGCTTTGGGCGTTTCCGCCCCAAAACGTGCAGATAACGAGGTATTGAACCACGGCCGACAGGCCGCCGGCGACGAGCACGGTCGCCAGAGCCGGCGCCCGGCGGGCCCGCGTCACCAACACGACGAGGCCGGCCAGGGCCGCAAACGACACGAGCGGCGCATAGGGGTAATAGAAGCCGAAGTCGAAGGCCGCCGCCAGAAAACGCGTCGTATTGAGCCGCAGGTGCTCGAGCCCATATGTGGACATGTTCGGGTCGCCGATCTGATGGGACGGCGCGTGCGACGACGAATAGAGCCAGACGGCGAGCAAGGCGGGCAGGGCGCACAGCGGCGCCGCACAGTAGGTCGCGACCCGGACCTGGACGAATTCCCACGGAATTTTGCGCCGCGCGAGCAGCGACCCGAAGATGACGACGAAGAACAGGCCAGACTCCGGGCGGATGTGCGCGGCGGCGAGCAGCGTGACCCAGGTGCAGCACAGATCTTCCGCGTTCGGCCGCCGCGCATAGCGGGCGAGGAACGTGAACGCGAGTGCGAGCACGCACAGATTGAGCAGGTCGTAGCCGGCGCTGGTCGCGTAGATCGCCAGCATCGGCTGGGCGAGGAGCAGGGTGACCGCGGTCAGGCCGGCGACCCGGCTCCGGCCGAGGTGCGCGGCGACCGCGCCGGCCGCGGCGAGCAGGGCCGCGAGCAGGATGAAGTTGATCGCGAAGGCGTTCTGGTAGTGGTAGCCGAAGACGGCGTTGGACGCGAAGAGGAGCATCGGGAAAAGGAGCGGCCGGTCGGGGTCCGTGTAGGTCCAGGTATAGAACTGCTTGTAAAGGTAGATGCCGTCGGCCGGGATCAAGACCTTGCGGTCGGTGGCGAGCGTGCGGCCGATCCCGAGCAGGTTCGTCTCGTCGCTGACGACGCGCAGGAACGGCGGCACGGCGACGAAGACGACGGCGGCGAGCGCGACGCCGAGGGCGATCCAGCCCGCGTTCCGGCGCAGGAGCGGCCCCAACGGCCCCGCCGGGACGATGGCGTCGCGCCAGAGCGTCCTCAGCCAGAACCCGATGAAGAGGATCATCGCGTAGAGGCCGCCGCGGGTATACATCTCGACCCCGCGCGCCCGGTCGGAGAAGGCGAGGGCGGCGAACAGGGCGAACGCCAGGAGTCCGGCCGCGGCGGCAGCGAGCGATTTACGGGGCATGAATCATCCAAGCGGGCAGGTCCTCTTATTTTACCGGGGAGCCGGAGCCCGTGCCAGGAGGGGGGCGTGTTTTTACAAGTCATTGATCTAAATAGTGATTTTTACGAAGTCGGCCGCGGCTTTCAAGGGGCACGGCCGGGCATCCGAAACGAACCTCAAACGGGGAGCCCGATCCCATGCGCCATCCGGAGTCGTTCGAGACGATCTGCATCGGCGGCGGACCCGCCGGGCTGACTGCGGCATACCAGCTGTCCAAGGCCGGGCGCAGCGTCCTCGTCCTCGAAGCGCATGAGGCGCTCCTCGGTGGCATCTCGCGGACGGAGTCGTACAAGGGCTACCACTTCGACATCGGCGGCCACCGCTTCTTCTCGAAGTCCGAGGCGGTCGAATCCTTCTGGACCGAAATCATGGGCGAGGAACTCCTCGTCCGGCCGCGCTCGTCGCGGATCTACTATAACGGCAAGTTCTTCTCCTATCCGCTCAAGCCCTTCGAGGCTCTGCGGAAGCTCGGCATCCTCGAGGCCGCGCGCTGCGTCGCCTCTTACGGCTGGGCCAGGGCGTTTCCGAAGGCTTCGCCCCGGAACATCCAAGAGTGGGTGACGAACCAGTTCGGCCGGCGCTTGTTCGAGATCTTCTTCAAGACCTACACAGAAAAAGTGTGGGGCATGCCGTGCTCGGAGATCTCCGCCGACTGGGCCGCCCAGCGGATCAAAGGCCTGTCGCTCGGCTCGGCCGTGCTCTCGGCGCTGCTGCCGAAGCGGCGGGGCCGCGCGGTCGTGAAATCGCTGATCGAAAGCTTTCGCTACCCGCGGCAGGGCCCGGGCCAGCTCTGGGCCACCGCCGGCCGGAAGATCGAGGCGCTCGGAGGCGAGATCCGCAAAGGGCATCAGGTCACCAAACTCGCCTACGACGCGGCGAGCGGCGCGTGGACGGTCGGCTGCCGGCGGCCGGACGGCTCGGTGGCCACGTTCGGTGCGCGAAACGTGGTCTGTTCCGCGCCCCTACGGGAGATCATGGGTTTCATCGAGCCCGAGGCGCGCACCGCGAGCGCGGCCGCCGCCCTGAAATACCGGGATTTCCTCACCGTCGCCCTGATCGTCAGGGAGCCGGTGCTATTCGACGACAACTGGATCTACATTCACGAGCCGAACGTTTCCGTCGGCCGCATTCAGAACTTCAAGTCATGGTCGCCCGACATGGTGCCCGACGCCGCGATGAATTGCTTCGGTCTCGAGTACTTCTGCTTCGAGGGCGACGGCCTGTGGGCGTCCAGC